>JAVCDJ010000089.1 GCA_030765845.1 Candidatus Stygibacter australis | reverse complement strand
CGCCACTGCCTCAATCTCGTCATATTGAGCATGAGTGGGCGGGACTTCTCTGATCAACACTTTATCGACATCCAGGAATTTACCCCAGCAATTTATATGGTCAATATAAGTATTATTAGGGTCATCAACTACATAATAGGTTTGAATTCCCAGATAATCCAGCATACTCTGGTCAATTTCTGTATTAGGTATGGAATTTTCATCATAAACCAGATTTGTAGAGGCAGAAATTCCCAGACCATCAGTCATATAATTACCACCAGTGTGGATCACATCCATACCAAATAAATTGATATCCTGATAATCAGCAAGTTCAATGGGAATATCATTATCGTTAGGTCGGGGGCGATTAAATGGGAAATTAGTTATGCCAAATTCACCTTCGCCATCTATTACATACCAGGGTCCATAATCTCTGGTCCAGTAAGTATCTGTGGGAGCTATCAGGAATTCGCAATTCGCAGTATTGACCCCTTGAGAATTATACTGACTTAATACAGTATCCTGCTGAGATGTACTGCTTACAATTGTAACTACCTTAGTTTGTTCACTCATCGCTACTATCAAACTCATGGGGATTCCAAATGGATAGCAGATCAAAACACCTTCCATCTTTTCAAATTCTGCCACATTATGCACTGGTCCCACTGGGGGATCTGTCTCATAAAAATCTCTGCCTATCTCATCCCAGCGAGCAGCTTCTGCTGCCGAAAGCCAATGCGTTAATGGAAATGGATCGTTTTCCAAAACATCGATTCTTTCCACAGCATATAATGAAAATGCTCCTATCAAGATGATTATTAAAATTAACTTCTTCATCTATTCTCCTTATCTATTGTATATCTATAAATTTAAATCTGATTTGTCGCGGATTAGCTATCAACTGGCTGCTGCGTCTATATGATATTTGATATACATTGGATACTGATTCAGCAAAGAACTGAAATATCTTACGCAGATCGCTTTTGGAAGAGGTCATTCTGTATTGCCCATTTACTGCCAGCTCATCCAAAACAATTAAATATCCAAATATTCTTTCCGTTTTCAATTTCACCTCTAACCTGAATATATTTCTCGATAATCAACAATCTACCTACCCCACTTCTTAGTCAAGAATGGTTTTTGGGGGAAGGGGACGAAGCGGACTTAGCGGACGAAGTGGACAATGCTTGCTGCGTCCGTTAAGTCCGCTGCCTCCACAAAAAAGATTTATAATAAAAAAGGGGCAGAATTAATTCTGCCCCCATATTTATCTCTATTTTTGGTTTATTTCAATATTATCGCTTTTTTGTAGATGCTGAATTCTTTGCTGCTTAGTTTATAGAAATATAATCCTGCTGCTGCTGATTGTCCGTTAATGGTTTTTCCATTCCAGTATATCTGATGTTCTCCTTGTGTCATTTCACCCTGATACAGATCAGCTACTTTTTGTCCTTTCAGGTTATAAACTGCGATCTCAAAATCATTTACAGGTTCAGCTATACTGAATTCCAAGGTGATCAGATCACGTTGTCCATTATCATTGAAAGGATTAGGGTATATTACAGCAGAGGTGATTAAAGGTGCAATCTCATTTTCATCAGCAGGCATTGATAATACGGTCAACATCACTGGGATAATTGTTTCTGCTTCATTCCAGCTCACAACTATATTGCAGGGATAATCTCCATCTGCTAAACCTGTAGTATCAAAGGTGAGAGTGATCTCATCAGTTTCCTGAGCCCAAAGCTGTCCACTTAACTGATCGGCAGAAATCCAGTTTACTGGACCGCCATATATTTCCAGCTCAATATCTCCGCTGATCTCATGTGGTTCTTCACCATATTCATCACCTAAGATAGTCCAGTTCAATACAGCATTTCCGGTGAAATCAGGAGCAACTTCAATTTCTACCGTACAAGTGGCATATTCACCTTCCTGCAAAAGACCCCAACCGCTTACAGTTTGACCCATCCAGTAGCATAATGCTCCATTTCCTGTAGGTCCTCTAAACAGCAGATCACCACCAGAGCCACCCACGAAATCTGTGGCACTGAGCACATTAAATCCTTCCGGAAAATCTATATAGACTTCTTTTACCCATTCGCTGTCTTCACTGCCATTATAGGCAGTAAATTCCAGCTCAATGGTTTCTCCAGGGCTAAAGAAATCATTTCCGCATGACACATAGCTGCCGGTTATATCGCGAGTAGTTTCCATAAATTCGATGGAGTAATTGAGCTCTCCCCCACCACCATTTGTAAGTTCCAGGGTTCTCACCTCTGTAGTATCACTGGTCATCACAAGTTCAAATTCAGCAGGGCTAAATACCAGTTGAGGAGCCTGCGTACCACCGGCATAATATTCATGAGGATCAGGTTCACCGATCAGTGGATGCATAGCCGTATTACCATCACCATCCATGGCACTGATATAATAGTGTACTACTGAACCTTCTGGTTGACCGGGGATATCTGCTTCCCAAGTGATCGGATCGGTAGATTCCATCACCACATCAATCCATTCACCATCAGCAATCTTGTAATGCATGATCACTTCACCTTCCAGAATTCCTGCTCCGCTATAGGCAGTAAGTTCAGCACTGATATTGAGGTCCACATCAGCAGGTTGATCATCCAGTAAGGGCAGATGATGGATATAAAGCATCTGCCGATCAGCTATTCCCTTGGCTCGGCAATGCAAGGCATCAGTAGATTCCCAGCCCGCTCCACCATCAGGCACATTTACAATCGTATATCCCGGCATAGCTGCTTCATAGGAAGCGATTGCATCATCATCATACTGACTGCCAACTGTAGGTACATAAACATGATCATTCAAGATCAGTGAATTGGTATAAGGCTGGTTATTAGGTGTATTCACCCGATATACCTGGTAGTTATTGCCATAAGAAGATACTTCTCCTGCAAAGAAATCTGCCACTGCCTCTATTTCATCATATTGAGCATGAGATGCAGGCACTTCTCTGATCAACACTTTATCGACATCCAGGAATTTACCCCAGCAATCAATATGGTCAATATAAGTATTATTAGGATCATCTATCACGTAATAGGTTTGTATTCCCAGATAATCAAGCATCCGCTGATCGACTTCATCATTGCTGATGCTGTTTTCGTCGTAGGCGATATTTGTGGAGGCAGATATACTAAAACCATCAGTCATATAATTACCACCAGTTTGGATCACATCCATACCAAATAAATTGATATCCAGATAATCAGCAACTTCTATGGGAATATCATTGTCATTTGGACGAGGACGATTATAGGGGAAATTGACAATACCAAACTCATCATTGCCATCAATTACATACCAGGGTCCATAATCTCTTGTCCAGTAACTATCTGTGGGTGCTATCAGAAATTCGCAATTCGCAGTATTGACTCCTTGAGAATTATACTGACTCAATACAGTGTTCTGCTGAGACGTGCTGCTTACAATTGTAAGCAGCTTAGTTTGTTCGCTCAATGCTATTATCAAACCCATGGGAATTCCAAATGGATAGCGGATCAAAACCCCTTCCATAGTTTCAAATTCTGCCACATTATGCACGGGTCCCACTGGGGGGTCTGTTTCATAAAAATCTCTGCCAATCTCATCCCAGCGAGCAGCTTCTGCTGCCGAAAGCCAATGCGTTAAGGGAAACGGATCATTTTCCAGAACATCAATTTTCTCAACCGCAAATAACGAAATTGCAATCATTAAAGATATTATTAATAATAATTTCTTCATCTATTCTCCTTGTCCTATTGTTCATCTATTAACTTAAATCTTATTTGTCGCGGATTAGCTATCACCTGGCTGCTGCGTCTATATGAGATTTGATATACATTTGATACCGATTCTGCAAAGAATTGAAAGATTTTCCGCAGATCGCTCTTGGAAGAGGTTAATCGATATTGGCCATTCACTGCCAGTTCTTCCAGAACAGTCTCATTGACTCCACCATTACCTTCCAGTCCCATTGTATAGCTGCGAATAACAGAAGTATTTAATACTTCAACCAATTGTACTGGGGTTATGGTCGAATAATTATCTCTGCCGTCAGTAAAGGTAACCAGAGCTTTTCCATCCACATCCAGATCATTTAAAAGGTCGATCCCCATTCCAATGGCATCATATAATTTTGTATAGACACCCATCTGCTGGTTTGAAATAAAATATTCTATATCAGAAATATCGGCACCTGGTTCGATAAATTGGAGTTCGTCTGAAAAGCTCACAACACCTATCTGTGCCTCAGGAGAATTCTCAACTACTACTTCTACAAATTCCACAGCATATGCCAGTACATCATCAAAATCATCCCCAAGGCTATTGCTTACATCAAGTACTAAAACCACACCAAGCTGGGTTAAATTTCCAAATTCTACTTCAAATTCTGGATACCAGACCCATTCATCATCTACTTTTTCTTCAACTTCCACATCGTCTACATAGTAGTTTTCATCACCTTCATAGATTGATAAATTGTTCATTGTCATAGTTATATTGGGTACATCTACCACAAATTCCGGTTGTCCGTCAAAATGCACCTCAGTATCAGTGAGATCCGCTATTACATTAAAATCTGGGTTGGTACCTGTAATATTACTGTATTCACCATATAAATAAAATTCCAGGTCTTTTGCCCCTGAACTGGAACAACTCGATAGCAATACTGCTACCAGTAAAAGAAGTAAATATCTAAAAATTCTTTCCGTTTTCAATTTCACCTCCAACCTGATATTATTCAAATCCAGGCAATTTTCTACCCACCCCACTTCTTAGTCAAGCCTTATCAGTCAGGTCAATGCCTGCAGCGCCGCCTTAGTATTTCTTGACAGGAAAATCTTCTATCAGGTGGATTGATATATGGATATCAAATACTACGAAAGAAACGTGAAGGTATTCCTTTACTATAGATTTTTTAATAACATGCTGATCATCGGTCCTGTACTGATGCTTTTTCTGCTTTGGAAAGGGTTGAACTATACCAATATCATGGTCTTGCAATCTATCTCAGCAATCTCAGTGATACTATTTGAAGTCCCTACTGGTATGGTTTCTGATAAGATCACCAGGCATCTGGCACTATTCTTGGGAAGCCTGCTGTGCTTCATGGGGTTGCTGCTATATATCTTAGGACACAGCTTTTTGATCTTTGCATTTGCAGAAATAACTTTTGGATTGGGCATTACATTCACCAGCGGCTCTGATACCTCACTATTATATGAGAGCCTGGTGAAACTTGACCGTAAAAAGGAATTTCAGACTATTATGGGTAAGACGATGTCAGTAGTTTTCATTGGTCAAGGTGTGGGAGCAGTTATCAGCAGTCTTTTATATAAGATCAATCCATTGATCCCATTCATAATAAGTCTGGGCTTTCTGGTTGTGGCGATGATAATCTCCTCCCTGTTCCATGATCAGGGCAGACAAAAATCCTCTGGCAGTTATCTGAGCCATATCCTGCAAAGCAGTAAGGAAGTATTTACCAAAAAGCGGATCCTGTGGGCACTTGGATTTGCCATTATCATGGGGATAGCCAGCAGGAGCAGTTTCTGGCTTTATCAGCCCTATTTTCAGGCTGTGAAGCTCGATGTTGCCTGGTATGGAGTTGCATTTCTCTTCTTCAATCTGGCAGCAGCTTTTTCCTCTCATTATCTGGTGAATAAATTCAAGGAAATAAGACCGCGACGCCTGCTGCTGGCACTACTCTTTATTATGGGTTTGTCATTTTTACTGCCAGCCCTGCATCCGGCAATCTATCTCATCCCAGTATTTGCCTTGCAGCAATTTGTGCGGGGACTTTATAATCCCACTATGAGCTTTTATATCAATCATCAGGTGGAAGATCACAATCGGGCAACCGTCAGCTCAATGGTGAGTATGGCAGCCAGTCTGGGTTTTGCCATATTTTCGCCTCTCAGTGGATACTGGCTGGATAGAATCGGAGCAATCCCCACCTATTTCCGTATGACCTGGTTCACCTGGAGCGGGTTTGTGCTGCTTTTCATCTTCTGGCGTATTCATAAACGGGCAAAAAAAAGAAGCTGTAGCTCCTAAATGCATGTGCACCGTCGACGAGGGGGCGCAGATAACGTCCGCTTTCAACCCATACCTGCAAGTAAAAACTTCTGCTGATAACTGATCAACCATTACGAAGGTTTTCAACCATTCGCAAGGTCTTAGCTGGTGGAAAGTGAACATTACCTTTGTCCATAAAGTCCATACTCTCTTTTTTGTATTGACACTCTATCTGAGCCTTGTATCTTAGAATATATTATGAAGGTTATATTTATATCAAAAAAGGAGATAGCATGAATTCAACCATACGGGTATTGCAGGTTAATGTAAATACTTCTTTTTACCGTATAGATCGTTATAAATTGGGAGATTTTTTCGGGCCAGTCGATCTTGGCTTGCATCTTTCAGGAAAAAATAATGGCTTAAATATCGGCGTAGGATTATTCGCCGGTTCTATCCTGCCAGGTTCAAATCGACTCATTTTCTCAGGTTTCTCACCCTGTTGGGGAGGATTTTATATTTCTTCCATGGGTGGAGCTGGATTAGAATTCAATAATTTAGGAATAAATCTATTATCCATAATCGGAAAATCCGCCACGCCCTCTATATTATACTTAAATCGTAACCATGGTGAAGAAATACAGGTGGAATTATTACCGATCAAACCTGATGATATCTGGGCTTCAGGAAGGCAGGGTGTATATTCAATGATGGATTTCACTTTTCAAGAATTTGGTGATAAATTTGGCTCTAAACCTCGCATTTTAGCCACTGGACCTGCAGCACGATCAACTGATATGGGCGCTATCTGTTCAGCTGCCATTCGAGATAATAAAATTACTAATGTCGATACCTGGGTTGGTCGGGGTGGTTTAGGATCAAAGCTGTATCAGGAACATGGCATTGCTGCCATTATATATGGTGGAACTCATCTGGAAGAAGATTTTAGAGATCGCTCTGTTGCTGATAAATGGTTCAAAGATAAATATGATCAAATCCTGGCTGTAAAGGATTTTGAAGCAACAACCAAGTATCGATTCGATCCAAAATTCCAAACCGGGGGTACGCTGGGTGTTAATTATGCCAATATATCTGGCAGATTGATCGCTTTCAATTATAAAAGCATCTATTTTAATGAACAGGAAAGATTGGATTTGCACAAAAATTTCATTCTGGATCATTACCTGAAACAATTCAATGAAGAAACCATTATTACCAAACAGCAAAAGACTTGTGGCGAGCCTTGCTCTGCTCTCTGCAAAAAAATGAATGGCGAATATAAAAAAGACTACGAGCCATATCAAACCCTGGGACCTCTTTGCGGTATTTTTGATCAGCGTTCTGCAGAGAAACTGGTTCATCATGCCGATATGCTCGGTTTTGATGCAATTTCTGCCGGAGGAGTTCTTTCCTGGCTGATGGAATGCCTTGATGAAGATTTGTTATCACCAGAGGAAGTTGGAGTTAGTAGAAAACCCAAATTTGATCTTGATAATTTTGATTTGATAAATGATTCTTCCCTTAATTCCGAAATCGGGATTGAACTGCTGGATTCCATCAACCAGAATCGCGGGATCTTAAATTTCGCTGAAGGAGCTCGAAAGTTCGGCAGGAAGATTTCCCGCCAGAAAGGAAAAGAAATCCTTGATAAATTCCTCTACATCGCTTTTGCCCGTAAAGGCTGGATGGTTCCTAACCAGTATTGGACACCGGGTGCTTTATCCCCTATGGCTATTATGGGTAAATATTATATGTATTATGGAAATGAATTCTTCCGACCACGTGATCTGGGACGTTTGTCTGCTGAGCGGTTTCAGGCAGAACTGGTCATGGATAATTTAGGTGTATGCCGTTTCCATAGAGGCTGGGCAGAAGATATGCTCCCCGAGATCATGGATAAAATATACAATTTGAAAGAAGAATTCATCCATAATATCAATATGACTGCCTCTCGCATCAATAGTAGAAATGCCAGCGTTTACTGGGAGTCTGAACGTAACCTGGACTTTGTTATGTGCTTTTTAAAACGCAAAATAGAAGTCGATAAATCCGATGATCCCCAGTTAAAACTATGGCTTAGTAGATTTGAAGAAAATAAATCTGAAGCAGGTCTCGATTTCTGGTATGAAATTCATAAAGGAATCCAGGAATCTCTCAGAGAATTTTAATATTATCAACTAATTTCTGCAAAAACTAAAAAAAAAAGGTCATCATTGCTGATGACCTTTAGAAAATCTATGTTATCTGTTTAATTATAAGATATTAAACGGATTATCTTCATCTACTTCATCTTTTTTATCTTGCTTGTAGCTGCGCCAGTCACCGCCGCCGCCACCATCACGAGAATCCTTTCTTTCTGTCTCAGGCATATCAGTTGGTTCCAGGGATATTCTTTTGCTTTCAATATCTACTCTTGAAACTCTAATTTTCACTGTCTCGCCAATATTTTCTTTAGTATAGTTAAGATTAGCAATCTTCATTTTACTATTTGGCAAGAGACCAGTAACACCATCAGATATTTTGATAAAAGTGCCAAAATTAGCCACATTCTCAATCACACCTTCAATCACATCATTTACTCTAATAACATCATCAATAGTTTCCCAGGGATCTGGCTGCAATGCCTTTAAAGAAAGTGATACCTTTCTTTCGGCAGCACGTACCTTGAGCACCTGAACTTCCACGATGTCTCCAGGAGTAAGAATGTCATTAGCATTAACAACACGACGATTTCTATCCATTTCAGAAATGGGTACCAAGCCTTCAACACCAGGTTGGATTTCTACAAATGAGCCAAAGGGAAGATTGCGTAGTACACGACACTTAATAACTGACCCTTCTTCCAATTCAGCAAGAACTAAATCAGTGGGATCAGGAGTCATTGCCTTGAAACTAAGCGAAACTTTATCACCCTTTAAGCGAATAATTTTTGCTTCAACTTCTTCACCAATGGTAACCATATCAGAAGGTGATTCCACGCGTCTGTGAGCAAATTCTGATATATGCAAAAGTCCTTCCAGACCACCAATATCAATAAAAGCACCAAAATTAGTAAGTCTCACAACTTTGCCCTTGATGATGTCTCCAATCTGGATTTTCGAAAGAGTCATTTCTTTCTGCTGTTTTTCGCTTTCTTCCAGAATCGCTCTACGAGAGAGGACAATGTTTTTGCCATTTTCCGTGAAATCAATTACTCTAAAATCATAATCATTACTTAAGTATACCTTATAGTCAGGAACCATTTTGTTGCTGATCTGACTCAGAGGGCAAAATGCTCTTATTCCAGAAACGTCAACCAGTAAACCACCTTTGATCATACTGATAACTTTTCCAGCCACTGGAATTTTCTGTTCATAAGCTTCCCTGAGAATATGCAGGTTTACACCAATCAGACTGCGGGAAACGCAGGTTTCAGTATCTGAATATTTAGAGATATAACCTGTTAAATTATCACCAACTTTGTATTTGAGTTCACCTTTTTTATCAGTGAATTCACTCTTATCAGCATAAGCATCACGCTTTCCGCCTAAAGTTACAAAGATATATGAATCTGTGATATTGATAATCTCTCCAGTCACTTTATCACCTATCTGATGATCAGTAATCCCTGCCAGAGATTTTTCCAGAAGTTCATCGTAGTCATCTTCTTCTTTCTTTGTCTCAGTATCGATTACTTCATCTTCCAAAGCTTGTACTGCTTTCTCAGTTAAGGGTTCAATTAGCTCTTCCGATTCAATTACTTCTTTGAGTTCAACTGGTTCTTCGGGTTCGATAACTTCATTGATTTCAATTGGCTCTTCCGGTTCAATTACCTTTATAGGTTCAATTGCCTCTTCTGGTTCAATTGCTTCTTTGAGTTCAACTGGTTCCTCAGATTCGATAACTTCCTCAATCTCTACTTTCTCTTCAGTTTCTTCTTTCTCTACTTTCTCTTCTGTTTCTACTGTTTCAACCGTTTCTACCGTTTCTGGTACAACGGGCTTTTCTTCGATAGTAACGTCTTCTGCCTTTGGCATTTCTTCCTCTCGGATTTCGTTGTCTTTTTCCATCTAAACACACTCCCAGTTCTATATTTACTTATTATTTTCGAGTCTAAGACAAAAACATTTCACCATTTATGGTGTCCAGCATTTTTTATGTTTTAAGCTTTTTCTTTTCTGCTGCCGGAAAAAGTATATTATTTAGAATCAACCGGTAACCTGGTGAATTCTTATGCATATCGAGTACAGTTTCCGGATCTCCTATCCTATGTTGGTAATCCTCCGGGTCATGTCCTCCATAGAAAGTGAAAGTCCCTTTTCCATAGTTACCATGCAGATACTTCACTTCATCAGCTCCCGGGACTTCACCCAGGATGATCACACTTTTCTTCACAAAGCGTTTATGAAAGGAAGTAGTTTGCCCCAGAAATCCATTTACAGCATTGGTGTGACACTGTGTGAGCATCGTGGGAACCGGATCATATTTTGCTGAGAAATCAAAAAGCTGAAAATAGTCCTGCTCTGCTCCCCGCAACTTGGCATAATCACTTGCATCAATAGAACTGAATTCATACTGATAAGGATTTGTGATGATCTGAAAATTTTCAAATACCAGACAGCGATCATAATTTAATTTGGATTGATAGGCAGGATCAATGCCATCCCCATCAAAAACCTGATCGACAATATCCACATTGCCCACTGCCTGAGCAACATCATAACTGTCACACGCAGCGCACATGGCGAAAAGAAAACCACCTTTCTGAACGAAATCCTTAATCTTGTCTGTTACAGCATGCTTCATTTGCCATACTTTGCTATAACCCAGCTTGGCAGCCATTTCTTCATTGCTTTGAACGTCTTCCTTATACCAGGGAGCATTCCGATAACTAGCATAGAATTTGCCGTATTGTCCCGTAAAATCCTCATGATGAAGATGTAGCCAGTCATATTCACCAAGCTTACCTGTAAGCACGTCTTCATCCCACAGCGTTTCATAATCTATCTGTGCATAAGTGAGGGCAAGGGTTACTGCATCATCCCAGGGCTCTTCACTGGGGGGAACATATACTGCTATTTTGGGCTCTTTTTCCAACATCACAGCATCCATATTTGAGGCCTGGATCTCTGCCATTATCTGAACTTCTTCTGCTGCATTCACTGATTCATAAGTTACTCCCCGAATATTGCAAAGACTTTGAATATTGTATGAATCGGGTAATAACCATGATCCTCCCCGATAATTTAAGAGCCATTTCACGGCAATATCTTCCTTAAGTGCAGCAAAAGCAATTCCGTATGCCTTAAGATGATTACTTTGGCTATTATCCATCGGTATCAGGATTGATCCATAACTACTGATCCCTGTCATTATCAACAACATAATAATAATTGTTTTGTATTTCATTTTTACCTCTTAAACAAAATCACTCAGTATCTCATTACTGATAAAATATCCATTAGGCATCAAACGGATATATCCATCGTCCTCTTCCACTAATTTCAGCTTCCGGTATTTGACAAGTATTTCCCGATATTTAACTGGAAAGTCAGTTCGAAACTCATTAAAGAAATCTGATATCTTCAACCCTTTAATTGTTCTTAACCCCAGAATGATATATTCTTTCTCTCTCAGTATCTCATCAATGTTTTCCTGGTCATTTAAATATTTAGAAGCATTTATCTCTTTATGCCATTGATTATAACTGGCTGGATTTTGATACCTGAATCCTGAAACATAACCCGCAGCAGAAGGACCACATCCCAGATACTTCTTTTGTCTCCAGTATGCCAGATTATGCTTTGATTCTCTGTCCTCTTTGCAAAAACTGCTTAATTCATACTGCTGCCAGTCACTTGATAAAAGCATTGATCTGATCAAGAAATACATATCGCTCAATGTTTCATCAGAAGGTAGATTTTTCCTTTGATCAGCAAGTAGGCAATCATCTGATAAAGATAAACAGTATGTAGAAATATGCCCAGGAGACAGCTTTAAATATTCTTTGATAGAATATTCCACATCAGGTAAATTCTGCCCTGGTAATCCATAGATCAAATCGAATGATATATTATCAATACCACCATCTTTTAATTTCTCGATTGCCTTGAAATTATCTTCTACACTGTGTCTTCTACCCAGAAATTCCAGTTCTTTATTCTTCATGCTCTGCAAACCAATACTGACCCTGTTCACACCAGTATTTTTCCAGCTTGTGATCAGGGTTTTGGTAATATCACCCGGATTAGCTTCGAGTGTAATCTCGCAATTGCTGCTTCTGGGAATTTGATTGATAATAGAATCTAATTGTCTCTGATCAAGAAGTGAAGGTGTTCCCCCACCCAGGTAAATTGTCTCACATTTCAGTTCAAATATTGATTTATAATATTCAATTTCAGATAATAATGTTTCTATGAATCCTTCCAATTCATCAACTTGGGGTTCCTTGCTGTAAAAGCTGCAATATCCGCACTTTCTTACGCAAAACGGGACGTGAATATATATATGTCTGATTTGTTCTTTATCTCTGACCACTCGCCTACTTGATTATCTTCAAGAATCTTTCCCAGCGTATTTCTTTGGGTCTTTCCTGGTAATAGTATTTTATGTTTTTGATAGGTTCTTTTCCTGAAGAAAAAAAGATAATAAATGGTGAACCTGTTATTGCTCTTCTATCGAGAAAACCCCAAAATCTGCTGTCTGAACTCAGATCACGATTGTCTCCCATTACAAAATAACTGTTATCAGGCACGACTACAGGTCCGAAATTATCTCTTTCACCTTTTATTTTACCATCATAAGTACCATAATTGATATCATTTACTTCATTCTGATTATTCCAGGTAATTGGAACATTATTGAATCCATGAGGGTCTACATATTGCTCATAGTCATGGTGAAATAACTCATCATTCACATATACTCTTCTATCCTTTATCTCAACCTTATCTCCAGGCAAACCAATTACTCTTTTTACAAAATACTTCTTTTGATGCCATTTAAAGAAATTTTTATTTTTATCCCAATATATTGGTCCCACTAAACGAATATAATCTTCTGGGGGTTGTGGATATTTGGGATCTTCCTGATTGTAAAACATTACGATGTCTTCTCTTTCAGGTTCAGTAAAAAAATATTTTAACCTGTTTCCAACCAGATAATCACCAACCAGTAATGTGCTCTCCATTGAGGGGGAAGGTATCATGAAATTCTGAAATATATATGCTTTAATAGGAAAAGCTACCACAAAAGCAAATAAGATTGCTTCCACGTAGCCTTGTAATTGACTCTTTTTTCTTAATACTTTTTTTTTCTTATTTCTCATAACAATTTTATCCTGTCTTATATATTCAACTCAAAAGTATCACCCATTCTGTCAAGATTTATATGATCATCAAATACTCTTACTTCTCTTTGAACATATTAAACTTTATTGCAGTTAATAGTTACATAAAAAAACAAGAGAGCTTCAAGAAGGCGGCGACCTACTCTCCCAATCCGTCGCCAGACCAGTACCATCGGCGCAGGTGAACTTAACTACTGTGTTCGGGATGGGAACAGGTGTAACCTCACCGCAAGAACCACCTTCTGGAAGCTCTCATGATATGTTTGCGAGATAGAGCAATTATAAGAATTTATATATAGAAGCCAATCGATTTATTAGTACCACTCGGCTGAACACATTGCTGTGCGTACACCTGTGGCCTATCAACGTCGTAGTCTTCAACGAATCTCATGGGAAATCTATCTTGAAGGTGGCTTCCCGCTTAGATGCTTTCAGCGGTTATCCATGCCGAACTTAGCTACTCGGCAATGCAGCTGGCGCCACAACCGATACACCAGAGGTTCGTTCACACCGGTCCTCTCGTACTAAATGCAAATCTTCTCAAATTTCCTACGCCCACGAAGGATAGGGACCGAACTGTCTCACGACGTTCTGAACCCAGCTCGCGTAACTCTTTAATCGGCGAACAGCCGAACCCTTGGGACCTTCTTCAGCCCCAGGATGAGTTGAGCCGACATCGAGGTGCCAAACACCGCCGTCGATATGAACTCTTGGGCGGTATCAGCCTGTTATCCCCGGAGTACCTTTTATCCTTTGAGCAACGACCCTTCCATGCGGAATCGCCGGATCACTAAGACCTGCTTTCGCATCTGCTCGACCCGTCGGTCTCGCAGTTAAGCTCCCTTATACCTTTATGCTCTATGGCTGATTACCAACCAGCCGGAGGGAACCTTTGTAAGCCTCCGTTACATTTTAGGAGGCGACCGCCCCAGTCAAACTGCCCACCAGACAATGTCCACAACCGTACAAAGGTCGCGTTAGTAACTCAATACAATAAGGGTGGTATTTCAAGGGTGACTCCACCGACACTGGCGTGCCAACTTCAAAGTCTCCCACCTATCCTACACATACTGTACCAAACTACAATGTCAAGCTGCAGTAAAGGTTCACGGGGTCTTTCCGTCCGTTCGCGGGTAGGCGGCATCTTCACCGCCACTACAATTTCACCGAGTTCCTGGTTGAGACAGCGCGCAAGTCGTTACACCATTCGTGCAGGTCGGAACTTACCCGACAAGGAATTTCGCTACCTTAGGACCGTTATAGTTACGGCCGCCGTTTACCGGGGCTTCATTTCAGGGCTTCGCCGAAGCTAACTCCTCCACTTAACCTTCCGGCACCGGGCAGGTGTCAGTCTATATACATAGTCTTACGACTTCGCATAGACCTGTGTTTTTGATAAACAGTCGCTTGCGCCTCTTCACTGCGACCCCTTCTCGCTCAATCCGTATAGAATATCACAATAATGGGGCACCCCTTCTCCCGAAGTTACGGGGTAATTTTGCCGAGTTCCTTAACCAGAATTCTCTCGAACACCTGAGGATACTCTCCTCGCCTACCTGTGTCGGTTTGCGGTACTGTCTGCAATTGCTCAAACGTTTAGCAGCTATTTCTTGGCGGAGTATATAGGCGGACTTTTAAGACTAGGTCTCTCGTCCCCAGCCTCGGAATATATGAAAGATGGATTTGCCTGTCTTTCTTCCTACACTGGTTCAACGGGACATCCAATGCCCGTCTCCGACGCACCCCCGCGTCACTACATCACTAACAATTACAGGTTCCGGAATCTTAACCGGATTCCCATCGACTACTCAAGCTCGCTTGACTCGTCTTAGGGGCAGACTTACCCTGAGAAGTTTATCTTTACTCAGGAAACCTTAGGCTTTCGGTGTGCAGGTTTCTAACCTGCATTATCGCTACTCATGCCGGCATAGTCTCTTCTGAACGCTCCAGCTGGCCTTACGGCTCACCTTCGACGCTGTTCAGAATGCTCTCCTACCATCTTTCGATCCGCTGCTTCGGTAATATCCTTAAGTCCCGATCATCTTCGGTGCATCATCACTTGACCAGTGAGCTATTACGCACTCTTTAAATGATGGCTGCTTCTAAGCCAACATCCTGGCTGTCTTAGCAATAACACATCCTTTCTCACTAAGAATATATTTAGGGACCTTAGCTGACGGTCTGGGTTGTTCCCCTCTCGCGTACGAAGCTTATCCCACGCACGCTGTCTCCCACGCTGTAAATATTGGCATTCGGAGTTTGATTGGGTTCAGTAAGCTGGTATGCCCCCTAGCCCATTCAGTGCTCTACCTCCAATACTAATCACGCAAGGCACTGCCTAAACAGTTTTCGGAGAGAACCAGATATCTCCTGGTTTGATTGGCCTTTCACCCCTACCCACACCTCATCCACCGATTTTTCAACATCGGTTGGTGCGGTCCTCCAGTTAGTGTTACCTAACCTTCAACCTGGACATGGGTAGATCACCAGGCTTCGGGTCTAATTCAAACAACTAACGCCCTATTAAGACTCGCTTTCGCTATGGCTACACTCCTGTAGAGCTTAACCTGCTGATTAAATTAACTCACCGGCTCATTATGCAAAAGGCACGCCGTCACCAGACACTGACTTAATTTCACTACGTGAAATTCAATGTAAAATTGAAAATTGAAAATGAAAAAATAAATACGCAAGAACCTGACGGCTCTATTATAATTTTACATTTTACATTTTACATTTTACATCTCTTAATTTCACCCAGGTGAAATTAAGACAGTGCCCAGCTCCGACTGATTGTAAGCACACGGTTTCAGGTTCTATTTCACTCCCCTCCCGGGGTGCTTTTCACCTTTCCCTCACGGTACTAATTCACTATCGGTCACCAATCGTATTTAGCCTTACGAGATGGTCCTCGCAGATTCAAGCAGAATTTCTCGTGTTCCGCCCTACTCGGGATTCCAATACCAATTTCACTCCATTTCATCTACAGGACTTTCACCCTCTACGGTCGAACTTTCCAGATCGGTTCGATTATGAAATGAAACCAGATAGCTTGGTCCCACGACCCCCAGGTGTTCCCGGGTTTAGGCTCTTCCGCGTTCGCTCGCCGCTACTGACGGAATCGTTATTACTTTCTCTTCCTCCGCTTACTTAGATGTTTCAGTTCAGCGGGTTAGCCTCCCTTACGGGATGACGCTGTATAACCAACGCCGGGTTTCCCCATTCGGACATCTCCGGGTCTAAGCTCGCTTACAGCTCTCCGAAGCTTTTCGCAGTTAACCACGTCCTTCATCGCCAATTGGTGCCAAGGCATCCACCGTGTGCCCTTAGTAGCTTTCTTTTTATTATTTCTTATAATCACTCTATCTCACATCTATGTATAATATATTTAAAGAACATGGTGGAGGATAACGGGTTCGAACCGATGACCTCCGCCTTGCAAGGGCGGCGCTCTCCCAGCTGAGCTAATCCCCCAATTTTATGGTGGGCCTGGGCTGACTTGAACAGCCGACCTCACGCTTATCAGGCGTGCGCTCTAACCAAACTGAGCTACAAGCCCATAAATTTTTATATAGTAGTATGATGAGTGGAGTTAGAAAGTTTAAAACTTAAATTGGAAGTTATAAAAAAACTTCGTTCTCCTTTAAAAGGAGGTGATCCAGCCACACCTTCCGGTACGGCTACCTTGTTACGACTTAGTCCCCCTTGCTAATCACACCTTCGAAAGCTGCTTCCTTACGGTTAGCTCACCTCCTTCGGGTGCAATCAACTCGGCTGACTTGACGGGCGGTGTGTACAAGGCCCGGGAACGTATTCACCGCGTTATGCTGATACGCGATTACTAGCGATTCCAGCTTCATGGAGTCGAGTTGCAGACTCCAATCCGAACTGAGACCGGCTTTCTGAGATTTGCTCCACCTCGCGGTATTGCTGCCCTCTGTACCGGCCATTGTAGCACGTGTGTAGCCCTGGACATAAGGACCATGATGATTTGACGTCATCCCCACCTTCCTCCAGTTTATTACACTGGCAGTCTCTCTAGAGTCCCCGCCATTACGCGCTGGCAACTAAAGATAGGGGTTGCGCTCGTTGCGGGACTTAACCCAACATCTCACGACACGAGCTGACGACAACCATGCAGCACCTGTCTCCCGGCTCCCCGAAGGGCACTCCAGCATCTCTGCCGGATTCCAAGGATGTCAAGCCCAGGTAAGGTTCTTCGCGTTGCATCGAATTAAACCACATGCTCCACCGCTTGTGCGGGCCCCCGTCAATTCCTTTGAGTTTTAATCTTGCGATCGTACTCCCCAGGCGATGCACTTAACGCGTTAGCTGCGACACTGAAGAAATTATTCCCCAACATCTAGTGCACATCGTTTACTGTGTGGACTACCAGGGTATCTAATCCTGTTTGATACCCACACCTTCGCAATTCAGCGTCAATTTTGGCCCAGAAGACCGCCTTCGCCTCCGGTGTTCTTCCTGATATCTGCGCATTCCACCGCTACACCAGGAATTCCGTCTTCCCATACCAAATTCTAGAATACCAGTATCATATGCCGTACATTGGTTGAGCCAATGCCTTTAACAAATGACTAGATATTCCGCCTACTTGCCCTTTACGCCTAGTGATTCCGGACAACGCTCGCCACCCCCGTGTTACCGCGGCTGCTGGCACGGAGTTAGCCGTGGCTTATTCCTCTGCTAATATCGCTCCACTACATCTATTAAACGTAATGGCATTGCTCACAAAGAAAAGGGTTTTACACACCGAAATGCTTCATCACCCACGCGGCGTTGCACTATCAGACTTTCGTCCATTGTAGACTATTCTCGACTGCTGCCTCCCGTAGGAGTCTGGGCAGTATCTCAATCCCAGTGTGGGCGACCACCCGTTAAGGACGCCTACCTATCATCGTCTTGGTGCGCCATTACCACACCAACTAACTAATGGGACGCAGGCTCATCTTTAAGCGACAGCTTATATCAGAGGCCACCTTTATTCCCGAAGGAACACATGCGGTATTAATCCCCGTTTCCGAGGGCTATCCCCCACTTAAAGGTAGATTACCTACGCGTTACTCACCAGTCCGCCACTGTACTCGCTCTCCCGAAGGAAAACTTTCTCGTTCGACTTGCATGCCTAATCCACGCCGCCAGCGTTCGTCCTGAGCCAGGATCAAACTCTCCATTATAAATTTCTGTATCCTAAACTCTCACTCATCATACACTTCTATTTTTTTTCTTTCACTTATAAAGACCAGAGCTAAAAAGCCCACCCCGCATCAGCAAGGTTTGGCAAACATCAATTAACCCCGTTTTCGTGTCAATACTTTTATTTTATTTTACTTCGTATATCTCTTATATGATGACATCATATCACTCTAAAAAGCTTAGAAATAATCAAATGAGAAAATGGAACTTTTTTATCCTGTTTTTCTAAGTCTCTTATTTTTTTTGAAATATCCTGTAATTTACAACTGGGAGGTTATATATTTTGTATCTAAAAGCAGGGTAAACTTGATTTCACTCAAACCTGAATAAGTTTACTCATTTCTTAATTCGAGATAGAAAACTTCCTTATAGTATTGGTGTTGCAGGATTATGGATTACCAGCAATAAAAGGACCAAATAAATTTTTTGTTCCATCATACATTACTGATTCCAGCCAGTAATAAAGAGTAATACCTTGATAAAAAAATGCGTAATTATCTGTATAAGAATATGATGTTAGTTCATCGCATGTTCCTGCCCCTTCAATCAATCCCTGATTTATTTTTACTGCATTATAAATATTATCATTTATATTCCGATAAATATTCCAGCCAGAATTTTGATATTCACACAATGTTACCCACTCTAGTACATTGTAATTATCAAAAGCATGAGTTACAACAGAATAAAGAATAGTCTGATTATCATTAGGATCAGGTGTAAATAAAGTTGCTGGGCCATAAGTTTCCGAAGCTCCATTAAAGCAAATAGACTCCACCCAGTAATAATAGGTTGCACCATTTTCAATTTCATATTCATCCGTGAAAGCATAGGCTGTAGATTGAGCCGTTGTTCCGGACCCTGGAATGAACGCATTGTTAACTTTGACTGATTCTTCCTGATCTTCTGTCTCTGACCTGTAAATATTCCAGAAGACATTGTTATATTCGCATTGTGTTACCCATTGTAAAACTGGACCTTCATCAGTAAAAACAGCTGTGAAAGAGTTAACGATAGTGGAATCGGGCTCGTCGGGAACATGAAATTCAACCGGATCAAAAATCTCTGTAATTCCGGAGATATCTACAGATTCAAGCCAGTAATAGTAAGTTAAGCCATATTCATATTCAAATATATCCATGAATGAATATTCTGATATTTGAGTTGTTGTTCCAGAACCTGTTATTAACTCTTGGTTTATCATGACAGCCTGTGATATTTCATCAGATTCAAATCGGTAAATGTTCCATCCTGAATTATTTAATTCACATTGCGTTGCCCAATATAAGCTAGGGCCTTCATGATAAAACACGGTTGTAAAATTGCTAATTATAGTCTGATTGGGATAGACAGCAACATTGACAATTACTGAATTCTCAGTATTACCGGAAGTGTCATAGGCTTTGGCTATCAGAGAATGAGTTCCGAGATTATCAGTAGTGTCCCAGTTATATTGATAGTTTGAATCACTAATTGAACACAACAATTCTGAATCAAGATAAAATTGCACACTGTCAATTGCTGCATTATCAGTTGCTTCTGCAGTAACAGAGATAAAAGATCCTTCAAAAAAGGCATCTCCGTCATTCGGGTAAACGATTGTCACATAAGGACAAGTAGTATCTGGGTTTGTTGGATCATCGCTGCATCCGGTAAATAATCCCAGAACAAGAATAATCAGACAAAGATACTTCATAAAAACCTCCTTCATACAGTTATCATAATGAGTTTTTTTTTGATATTTAAATAACTTAGTATAAAATAATAAATTTAAAAAATTATAGTCAAGTAGATTATCAGAGTACCTATCCCCCAGATAAGAAGCATCTGGCGATCTTTTCGATATTCTCCTCAAGGATGTTCTCTTGAGCTGTGGCTTTCATAAGTTTAAATAAAGTTCGCATTATAAAATTTTCTTTTTCTGGACGATATATTCCTCCGAAAGATTCCATAGCCACTGCCTGATCAATTAGTTCTGGCGGGAAGCTTTTGACAAAATATTCTTTGATCTTATCTGCATCAACACTCAGACAACAACAGAATAGAGCTATCCGGCAATTTTTCAGTCCCGCAAGATTGGATTCGGCAAATTTACGCATTCCGTTTTTAATTTCACCAGCGAGCACTGCTCCGCCCAAAATAACATTATCATAGCCTTTTACGGACGGGCTTTCTTTAACATTTGCAAGTACTGTCTCCCCTGGCAATTTATCAGCCAGCATCTTTGCCAGCTTTTCAGAAGTACCTTTCCGGGTTGAATAAACTATCAAGTTTTTCATCTACTTTCCTTTTTTATATCTTTAATTTCAATTTATGTTATTCGGGCAGAAACCCGATATGATAGAATAATCCTGCAAACAGTGTAAACGCAGTGAACCATGTCAACAAGAAAAACTACTTATTTGATCAACATGATCTTTTTAGTTGCTATTTCATTACTACTCTTAAACCGCACCAGATACACTCCTGAACTCACTTTCCTGCCAGTCGCATTTCTGCCATTCCAGATGAGACTGTTTTTTCCTGCCGGCAGGATTTCATCTGCGAGAAGCTTCACTAATTGCCCTTTTAAATTATACACTGACAGGTTTACATACTCTGCTTCAGGTAGATTAAATGTTATCTGTGTCTCAGGATTGAAAGGATTAGGATAATTTTCAATTTTCAATTTTTCATTTTCAATTATAATTTCTTCTTCCTCTATTGCTACCATTCCATATTCATAAGCACCCATATCAGGAGCAATACCCCAATATTCATCTTCACTAAGATCAACTAAGACGTAACCTTCATACTCAAAATAAGCAATACCGGTATCAATGCAGGGTGAATTCTCTGTAAGATGATAATCTCCCAGCTCAGCATCCACAAATAAAGGATCAGCATCAATATTACCATCTAACCAGTTAACTGTCCCATTATCGTAGGTTTCTATTCCCTCCTCTCCTCCATCAATATCAGAATAAGCTATTGTTATTGTATTTGGCAAATAATCATCATGAAATTCAACTTCCTGAGGTGAATTATTCCATAAAATACAGTTCATTAAAATCGTACTGGATGAATCTACGCAGTAAATCCCACCGCCATAATCAGCCGAATTACCCATAATCGTCACATTCTCTAAAATCGGATATGAATAATTTATACAGGTTATTCCACCACCATAATCAGCCGAATTACCCGAAATCGTCACATTCATTAAACTCGGACTACTGGAATAATAGCAATTAATCCCACCGCCATAATCTACAGCCGAATTATCCGAAATCGTCACATTCTCAAAACTCGGACTGGAACCCCAGCAGTAAATCCCACCGCCCCTTTCAGCCGAATTATTCGTAATTGTCACATTCATTAGACTCGGACTGGAACACCAGCAGTAAATTCCACCGCCATGATCAAAAGCCGAATTACCCGAAATTATTACATTCGCTAAACTCGGTCTGGAATTACTAATGCAGTGAATCCCACCGCCAGTAATAGCAAAATTATCTGTTATCGTCACATCCTCTAAAATCGGACTGGAATCATTGCAGTAAATTCCACCACCCCTCGATTCGTCGCAAGTCGCTAAATTATCCGTAATCGTCACATTCATTAAAATCGGTCTGGAACGCCAGCAGTAAACTCCACCGCCATCATCTTCAGCCGAATTACCCGTAATCGTCACATTATCTAAACTCGGATTGGAAGAAGAGCAGCAAATCCCACCACCAAAACTAGCCGAATTACCCGTAATCGTCACATTATCTAAAATCGGATTGGAAGACTCGCAGTGAATCCCACCGCCAGCAGTTCCTGCCGAATTATCCGTAATCGTCACACTCTCTAAACTCGGACTGGAAGAAAGGCAGCAAATCCCACCGCCATTATATCCAGCCGAATTATTCCAAAATAAACAGTTCACTAAACTCGGATTGGAATTAAAACAGCAGCAAATCCCACCGCCATGTTCTCCAGCCGAATTACCCGTAATCGTCACATTCTCTAAACTCGGACTGGAAGACTCGCAGTAAATTCCACCGCCGTACCATCCAGCCGAATTATCCATAATCGTCACATTCTCTAAACTTGGACATGAATAATTTATACAAGTTATTCCACCACCTGTATAAGGATATGATCCAACACCTTGCCCATTAGTAATCGTAAAACCAATTAATACAGAAGTAGAATCTTCTTCACTTTCAAAAGTGACCACTGAGCCATCTTGATTACCATCAATGATCGTTTGCGATATATAGCTTGTATCCTGCGTAGTATAAAATAGCGATCCCAGTATTATCGCTTTGCCTGCAAGATTGATATTCTCTATATAAGTTCCCGGAGATACTATGATCTCATCTCCATCTTCAGAGGCATTAATTCCCTCCTGAATAGTTGCGTAATCTTCCGGTATGTATATTGTTGTCGCAAAAGCACCTATAATCAAAACTAAAAAAAATATACACATAATCTGCTTTTTCATCATTACTCTCCATATTCATTGATATAATATATTAAATTTAAATGTAATTCTGTGATAATTTGTCAACTATTTTTAGTAAAAATTGGCATCCCTCCGAAATTAAAATTTTCCTGCTGCTAAGTCATATGTGCAGCGCCGGTGTACTCACAGGTGCGGCGCAGATGACGACCACTATCACCCATTCCTGCGAATAAAAAAACTGCTGAGGATAAATACATAGACAGCAACTGATAACTGGTCGTAGTTCTCGCCGCACTTCCGGAGTACCATCAGCGCTGCAAGTCTTACCTATCTGGTCAATTATCTATTATAAACATGCCCTGAATATATCAAACACAGGGGGATGCCAGTTATCTAAACATCCCCAGGATTAATAATTACTCCCGAATTACTCATTCCTCAAATATTTCACCGGATTGGAATTTGCAGCAGTAATTGTTTTATAACTCACAGATATGAATATGATCACAAAAGAAGAGATGAATGTGATCACAAAAGACCATATACTCAATTCCACATGATATTCAAAATTACTCAGCCAGCGAGACATGAAATAGTATGCCGGGTACCAGGCGATGACGTTTGCAATAATATTTAACCAGAAGAATTCCTTAAAAATTATTAGCAGTATATTGGGTACTGAGCTACCCAATATTTTACGTATAGCAATTTCCTTTGATCTCTGCTCGATCAAATAAAGCGCTAATCCAAATAATCCCAGGCAGGCAATCACCAATGCCAGAAAAGCAAAATACGTAGTGATCACACCCAGCTTATTATCGGTTTCATGCAGCTTGTCAAAGGATTCATCCAGAAAGTAATATTCAAAAGGAAGCTCGGGTGCGCTTTCTTTCCAGATACGTTTGATGTCAATGATCACCTCATCTGTTGCTTCAGGATGAAATCTTATGATCATATTTGTAATATCAAAAATATGGATCATTAAGGGTTCGATTTTAGTTTTAAAATCTGCATAATGAAAATCTTTTACGACCCCAATTATCGTCCCTTTTTTAGGAGGGTCCATATTCCAGGTATATAGCATTTCCAAACCAACTGGATCTTGAAGTCCCAGATCCGCAACTGCTGCTTCATTCAAGATGAACGCATCATCTTCATCAGTTGCCAGATCATCATCAAACCATCTGCCGCTATACATCTCAAGCCCCAGTGCATCAAATGTTCCTTCAAGATTAACCTGCTGAGTTCTGATCCAGGTCTTTCCATTATTATCTCCGTATCTTTCAGGATTCATACGTGCCAGTTCCGGGATTTCCACTGAACAAAAAGGAACTCTTTCACCCGGAAGATATTCAATACTGCCAATGCTTTGAACTGCGGGTAATGACTTTAGTTCATCGATGATAACTTCATATTCCTCTTCTTGCATTCCTGCCAGCGGTACAACCAGAAGATTTTCCTTATTAAAACCAAGATCCTTATTCTCTATGTATTCCAGTTGTCTTTGAACAGTTAACACTGAAATTATCATCATTACTGATATGCTAAATTGCGTGATCACCAATATCCGTCTTAATATT
>JAVCDJ010000088.1 GCA_030765845.1 Candidatus Stygibacter australis | reverse complement strand
CCAAGATATTAAGTTTTTTATGTAAATGGTGTTCCTATACCGGAGCAGATCTGGCGGGCATAAACCGGATGCAGTATCCCACGGCAATTTTACCTATTAAGGTGATGTGTTCAAGCCGCGTAGATCCTGTGTTTCTGATCAAATCTTATCTGCGTGGAGCAGATGGAATTCTGGTAGGTGGCTGACATCCTGGTGATTGTCATTACCAGGTTGGTAATTATCATACTCGCAGAAGAACGGCTATAGTGAAGCAAATATTCACAACCCTTGGTTTGGATGAGGGTAGAATACGTCTTACCTGGATATCAGCTTCAGAAGGTCAGAAATTTGCCCAGGTTGGCAATGAGTTTACTGATAAGATCAAAGCGATGGGTGGAAATTCTACTCAAAAGCAAATATTTTTGTAAATATCGAGGAAGAATATGAGTCATAAAAGCAAATCAGTAATGGTGGCGGGAGCAGGTATTGCAGGTATTCAAGCCTCACTTGATCTGGCTGAGATAGGATTACAAGTACATTTGATCGAAGAATCGTCCTCAATTGGTGGAAGAATGCCTCAACTGGATAAAACATTTCCAACCAATGATTGCTCAATGTGTATCCTGGCGCCTAAAATGAGTGAATGTGCCCGACATCCTAATATTAAAATTTATATAAAAACAAATATTTCATCTGTTGAAGGTGACCCGGGTAACTTTACTGTGAAAGTTCTGCAGAAAGCAAAATATGTGGATCCTGTAAAATGCGTTGCCTGTGGAATTTGTGAATCTAAATGCCCGGTAAAAGTTGATGATGACTTTGATATGGGACTCCGTAAACGCGGAGCTATCTCAAGATACTTTCTGCAGAGCATTCCCTCTGAATACACAATTGATCCTGAAAAATGTCTGAAGCTGACCAAGGGTGTTTGCGGAATCTGTGAGAAAGTGTGCCCTGCTGAGGCAATTAATTATCAGGATACAGATCAGGAGATTTCCCTCCAGGTTGGTGCTGTGATCCTGGCAACAGGAATAGATGCCTTCAACCCCATTGGTTTTGGACACTTTGGTTATAAAAGCTATAAAAATGTAGTTACATCTCTGGAATTTGAAAGAATGCTTTCAGCCTCTGGCCCTTTCGGTGGTCACGTAGTGAGAGCTTCTGATCACAGAGAACCAAGAAGTATTGCCTTTATTCAATGTGTAGGCTCCCGTGATGAGAGTATTGATCATAATTATTGTTCCTCTGCCTGCTGCATGTTTGCCATCAAGGAAGCAATGATCGCCAAGGAGCATATAAAAAGCTTAAATGCATCAATTTTTTATATGGATATCCGTGCTTATGGAAAAGATTTTGATAAGTATTATGAAAAGGCAAAGTCACAGTATGAAGTGAAATTTATTAAATCAAAAGTTGCTGAGATCACAGAAACTGATGATAGCTCACTAATTCTTAAATATGTTTATGAAAATGGCGATATCAGTTTTTCAGAATTTGATCTGGTTGTGTTATCTATTGGTTTGCAACCTCGCGCAAATATTGTACACTTAGCTGAAAAGCTGGATATAAAATTAAATGAATATGGTTTCTGCCGTTCCGATGCCTTCAAGCCTCTGCAGACAACCAGAGAGGGTATTTATGTCTGTGGAGCTTTGAATGGACCCAAAGATATCCCGGAATCAGTAACTACTGCCTCTGGCGCTGTAGCTGATGCAATAAAATTTCTACAGCTTGAAAGACAGGAAATTACAGAAGATGAAAATGCAGTTCCCGAAATAGATGTGCAGGGAGAAAGACCAAGAGTTGGAGCATTTGTGTGCCATTGTGGAATCAATATTGCTGGAGTGGTAGATGTGAAAGCAGTAGCAGAATCTGCCAGAAACCTGCCTAATGTGGAGTATGCGGAAGATTTGATGTATGCCTGTTCACAGGATTGCATGAACACGATTAAGGAGCGGATCAAAGAACATAATTTGAACCGGATAATCGTGGCAGCATGTACACCCAGAACTCATGAACCACTCTTTCGTCAGACAATTGCCGAAGCAGGATTAAATCCCTATCTATTTGAAATGGCAAATATCCGTGATCAATGCAGTTGGGCACACATGAATGAACCGGAGCTGGCTACAATCAAAGCAAAAGACCTGGTAAGTATGGGAATTGCTAAAGCTCGTAAATTGACACCTCTTAAGCGCTTACCAATTGAGATTAATCCCAAAGCATTGATAATTGGGGGGGGTCTTGCTGGATTGACAGCTGCACAATCACTGGCAGAAGCGGGTTTTATGACCTATCTTCTGGAGAAAGAAGCTGAAATGGGCGGGAATATGAGAAATATTTACTTTAATTTTGGTAATGATCCTCAAAAACTTCTCGCAGAAAAAATAGCTTATGTGATGAACCACGATCTTATAGAAGTTCATACTAATGCCAAAATTGAAAATATCGATGGCTTTGTGGGAAATTATAAAACAAATATTATTAATACAGAGACTAATCAGAAACATGAAATAGAGCATGGGATAGTAATTGTGGCAACCGGTGCTGATGAACATAAAACTACAGAATATTTGTACGGTGAATCATCCCGGATCGTTACACAGGTGGAATTTGAGGAAATGCTGCATGACCAGGATTTTCCTAAACCCAAACTCAAAAATGTGGTTATGATCCAATGCGTGGGCTCCAGAGAAGAAGGCAAAATGTATTGCAGCAGGGCCTGCTGTACAAAAGCCGTGAAAAATGCTCTTAATCTGAAAAAGAAATTCCCTAATGTGAATATCTATATTGCTTACCGTGATATCAGAACTTATGGTTTCAGGGAAAAATATTATACTGAACTGCGTGATAAGGGAGCAATGTTTATTCATTACACTCCCGACAACAAACCACAAGTAACTTTGGCAGATGAATGGGACCCCGGCAGCAAAGTTAATGTAACTGTGTTTGACCCAATTATGGATAAAGAAGTTGTTATTGATGCAGATCTTTTGGTTCTGGCAACAGCTATTGATGCCAAAAAAGAGAATGTGGATTTGGCAAAAATGCTCAAGATATCTTTAAATACAGATGGCATGTTCCTGGAGGCTCATGTAAAATTACGTCCAGTGGATTTTGCCACAGAAGGCGTGTTCGTTGCCGGGCTTGCTCATAATCCCAAAGATATGGATGAGTCAATAACTCAGGCAAAAGCAGCAGCCAGCCGCGCTCTTACATACCTTAATAAAAAATCGGTTCTCGCTGAAGGTACTATTACTGAAGTGAATGAAGCCCGATGCACTGGCTGTGGATATTGTGAAGAGATATGTGCCTATAAAGCCATTAGAGTAGACCCCGAAAAGGAGATAGCAGTAGTAAATGAAGCTCTCTGCAAGGGTTGTGGTGCCTGTGTAGCGTCTTGCCGTTGTGCTGCCCTTAATCTGAGAGGCTTTTCTAATGAACAGCTCTTTTCCGTTTTTGAATCTTTAGATTTAAACGATGTTATAGGTGAAAATTAATGGAAAAAATCAATTTAGGAGAAATATAGATATGGAAGAATGGCAACCAAAAATATTAGCTATTTTATGTAACTGGTGCTCTTATGCCGGAGCAGACCTGGCTGGTGTTTCTCGCATGCAGTATCCGCCCAATGTCCGGGTGCTCAGGGTACCCTGTTCCGGACGTGTTGATCCATTATTTATTGTAAAGTCACTTCAGAGCGGGTTTGATGCTTTACTGGTCTCCGGCTGACATCCGGGAGACTGTCATTACCTGTCAGGTAATTTTATCGCCCGTAGACGGTATTCTACGATCAAACCACTTTTAGAATTCATTGGAATTGAACCAGAACGCGTGCAGTTTTCCTGGATTTCTGCTGGTGAAGGTGAACGCTTTGCTGATATCATCACAAAAATCACTAAAGAAATCAAAGAAATTGGTCCTGCTACCAGGCTGGTAAAAGGAGTGAAACAGGTATGAAAGAATTGCAGGAAAAAGTAAAACAGCTTCTTGATAACAATGAAGTTGAAATGGTTATTGGCTGGGGAAAAGGCAGCCTGCCTCTGATTTCTACTCCGGTATTTATCAAAAACTCCGCTGATGCTGATCAATTGATCTTTGATAGCACCTGCAGAAATAATCTCGCCACCTATCTTACCAAAGATAGAAGAAGATTAGGCAAAAAATATAATAAAATTGGAATCGTAGTCAAAGGATGCGATGCCCGATCAATAGTACTGTATGTTACTGAAAATCAGGTAAAAAGAGAAAATGTTGTAATTATTGGAGTTCCCTGCCAGGGTATTTATGAATCACGAAAGATAATAAATATCACTGATGGCAGAGAGGTTTTGGAGCAGAAAACAGAAGGAGATCAGGTGATCCTGAAAGGCAGAGATTTTGAAATAAAAGTTCCTCGCGAACAAGTCCTGAGAGATTGCTGCTTGTTCTGCCGATATCCTGATGCTCCTGAATATGATCACTTTATTGGTGAACATCGTGGTGAAATAGATGTGCAGGATGAATTTAAACTAGTAGAGGATTTTGAGAAAAAATCATCTGCAGAAAGATGGCAACTTATCACGGAAGAATATTCCAAATGTATTCGCTGCTATGCCTGCCGTAATGTGTGCCCTTCATGCTACTGTAATTATTGCTTTGTAGATAATAATGATCCTCAATGGATTGGAAAAACCCCGGAAGTTACTGATAATATCATCTTCCACCTCATCAGAAATCTCCACCTTGCCGGGCGTTGTGTAGATTGTGGTGCTTGTGTGAGTGCCTGCCCAGTCAATATTGATTTACGTCCACTCAATAAAAAAGTGGAAAAAGAAATGAAAGAACGCTTTGGTTATACCGCCGGGTTGGACATTAATGAAAAGCCAGCCATGGCTTCCTACTGTGAAAACGAAAAACAGGATTTTATATTAGGTTAATTATGGTTAAAATTAAATATGATCAACTCACCTCTTTGATTGATTTTCTGTCTCTGAATTATCAGGTGTATGCTCCTGTAATACATGGCAAGGAAACTGCCTTCAAAAAGATCAGTTCTGCCAGTGAGATCAATAAATCAAAGTATAATACCTCTCTGAATCCCAAAGATATTTTCTTTCCCCAATCAGAAGTGATGTTCACTTATACAAAAGAGGGTATTCAAACTCCATCTGAAATGAAAAAACCTATTGCCGGCTGGGGATTGCGAACCTGTGACACAAAAAGTATCAGAATGCTGGATAAAGTATTTGCAAATGCCTATCAGATGCCTGATAAAGAAATGTATAAAGACCCCTACTGGATTGCCAGATACAAAAATTGTCTTCTTTTCTCTTTTGCCTGCAATGAACCTCCTTCCACCTGCTTTTGCAACTGGTTTGAAAGTGGTCCTTATGATTCCACAGATTCCGATGTATTTGTGATAGATACTGGAGATGAATATTTGCTGGAAGGAATAAGTGAAAAAGGCATCAAATTTTTAGATAGCTATCAGGAAACGAGCCAGATTGATCAGGCAGATCTTGATAAAATTGAAGTATTAAGGGAGAAGGCTGAATCGTATATGCCCCCTGTAGTAAATCTGAATGGCTTAAAAGACAAACTCCTGACTATTTGGGATGACCCCATCTGGGATGAACTAAGTGCCAAATGTATTAATTGCGGAGCTTGTGCCTATATCTGTCCTACCTGTCATTGTTTTGACATGAGAGATGAAGGTAAAGAAGATAAAGGAAAAAGAGTACGTCTTTGGGATTGCTGCATGTATCAGTTGTTCACAAAAGAAGCTTCTGGTCATAATCCTCGTGAATTATCCACCTATCGTGTTCGTCAACGGGTGATGCACAAATATAATTATTTTGTAGAAAATTATCAGCAGTTCCTGTGCACAGGTTGCGGAAGATGCGTTAAAGTATGCCCCGTCAATCTGGATATACGTGAAGTCATTCAAAAAATTCTTGAATATAATAAAGTGTAAATAGAAGAGGATATATATATGTCAAATACTTATATACCGATTCCAATGAAACTGGAGAGGATCATCAACGAAGACCCGGATAAAACTCTGCGTACCTTTGACCTCTCATTTGTAAATAAAGAAGATGAAGATAAATTTGATTACATGCCAGGGCAGTTTTGTGAATTTTCCATACTGGGCAAGGGCGAATCTCCCTTTGGCATTGCTTCCTCTCCCACTGAAAAGGGGATTCTAAAATTTACTATTAGCCGCACAGGATCTGTCACTGAGGAGATCCATTATCTCCAGGAAGGAGATGTCGTAGGCATAAGAGGTCCCCTTGGCAATTGTTATCCAGATGAAAAATTGCGAGGAAATGATACAGTAATTATTGGTGGAGGATTTGCCTTCACGACTCTGCGCTCTATGATAATCTATATGCTTGATCATCGTGAGGATTATGGCAAGATCACAGTGATCTATGGTGCCAGAGCCCCTGAATTCTTTATTTTTAAAGATGAATTGAAAGAGTGGGAAGAACGTGATGACATCACTTTGCATCTCACAATTGATAAACCGTATCCCGGATGGGATAAATTAATCGGCTTTGTTCCCACTGTCACAAAAGAAGTGGGACTTGACCCTTCTGCTTATGTGCTGGTTTGCGGACCTCCCATTATGATCAAATACACCCTGCCGGTTCTTTCGGAAATTGGCTTTGAAGACTCTAAAATATTTACATCGCTGGAACGCCGCATGAAGTGTGGGATTGGTAAATGCGGTAGATGCGGGATAGGTTCCAAATATATTTGCATAGATGGTCCCGTATTTTCCCTGGAAGAACTCAAAAAAATCCCTGAATCTTTTTAATAAGGAGCAATAAATGGATAAAATTATTCTTAAAGAAAAAGATGCTAATTTCAAAAATGAAATTGCAGCTCAACCCGGTGCTGAACATTTTAAGCAGTGCTTTACCTGTGGCACCTGCACTGCTGCCTGTCCAGTAGCAGAAGTTCATCCTGATTATGACCCGCGCAAAATTATAAGAATGACTCTGCTGGGTCTAAAAGAAGAAGTTCTTACTTCTGATATTCTCTGGATGTGTTCCCGCTGCTATACCTGTTATGCCCTTTGTCCTCAGGGAGTTAAATTCACTGATGTAATCGGAGTACTGCGAGATATGGCTATCAGGCAGGGATACGTTCCCAAAAATAGAAACCAGGAAATCAGAGAACTTGATAAATTCATTCAGAAATTGCGCACGGATATGATCACTACAAAGCTTCATCCCGAAAAGAATGATTCTGATGAAATCTGCAAGTCTGTGAAGGATGAACTATCACAGGTATGGTAAATAAAATTGATCTTCAAGAGAATTCGTTTTCTAAGGAGTATAGTATAAATGGAAAATAAAAAAGTAGGATCAGTGCTCGTAGTGGGTGCCGGTATTGCCGGAATCCAATCTTCACTGGACCTTGCTGCCTCCGGTTATAAAGTATATCTTCTGGAACAAAGTCCCGCTATCGGCGGCACAATGGCTCAACTGGACAAAACCTTCCCTACTAATGATTGTGCCATGTGCGTGATCTCGCCTAAGCTGGTGGAATGTGGCAGACATCTTAATATTGAGCTCATCACCACTGCTGACCTGGTATCACTTGAAGGCGAAGCCGGAAATTTCACTGCCAGAATTTATAAACATCCTCGTTTTGTTGATCTTGATACATGTACGGGCTGTGGAGAATGTGCCACTGTCTGCCCGATCCAGACTGTATCAATATTTGATGAAAATCTGGTAGCCAAAACAGCTATATATAAACCATATGCTCAGGCTTCTCCGAATGCCTTTGTGATTGATAAAAAGGAAACTGCTCCCTGTCAGATTGCCTGCCCCTCAAATATTCACGTTCAGGGATATGTGGCTCTGGTTGCTCAGGGTAAATATAAAGAAGCTTATGATCTGATCAGACGCAATAATCCTTTCCCATCCGTTTGTGGACGTGTCTGTTTCCATCCCTGTGAGGGAGATTGTCGTAGAGGTGAATATGATGAACCTTTGGCAATTGCTTCTATTAAGCGTTTTATTGCTGATTATGTGCATTCACATCACAGTGAATTTGAAAAAACTGATCAGCCAGTATCCAAAGATAAAGAAAAAATTGCCGTTATAGGAGCGGGACCTGCCGGGCTTTCATGTGCTTATTATCTGGCAAAACAAGGCTATCGGGTTACAATATTTGAAAAAGATTCTAAAGCTGGCGGGATGATGCGGTCTTGCATTCCTCCCTATCGGCTTTCCAGAGATGAACTCGATTGGGAAATCGATCAGATACTTGCTGAAGGTATTGAGCTTAAGCTAAATCATCCACTTAATTCACCTGAAGATATTGAAAATCTCAGAAATAGTGAATATAAAGCATTTTACATAGGTATTGGTGCCCAGGTAAGTTTGTCTCTTAAAATTAAAGGTGAAGATTTAACTGGAGTTTTTGGGGGAATAGATTTCCTGAAAAAAGTAAATTATCATGAAGAAGTAAAACTGGGTAAGAAAGTTGCTGTCATTGGTGGTGGAAATACTGCCATAGATTGCGCCAGAACCGCTATCAGGCTTGGTAGTGATGTTACCCTCATATATCGTCGTACACGCCGGGAAATGCCGGCAGAAAGGCACGAGATCATGGCTGCCCAGGAAGAAGGTGTAAAATTTAAATTCCTCACTAATCCAATTGAAAATATCGGTGAAAATGGCAATTTGAAAGCCATTAAATTTGCCGTTATGGAACTGGGAGAAAAAGATGCCAGTGGCAGAAGACGTCCCAAACCTACTGGTGAATTTTTCACTGAAGAATTTGATAATATGCTCATAGCTATCTCTCAAACCTCTGATCTGTCACTTATTGACAGCACTGAAATCGAGACTACCCGCTGGAATACTATCACAGCAGATTCCACTACTTATATTACCAGTCGTCCTGATGTATTTGCTGGTGGTGATGTGGTTCTGGGACCAGCTTCAGTAGTGGAAGCAGTGGGACAAGCTTATGAAGCTGCCATCTCCATTGATCGCTTTCTGCGGGGAGAAGATCTTAAAACCGGTAGGAAAGAACAAAATCCATTACCTGCCAGAGAATATCAGACCTATGTTCCAACCGAAAACCGGGTGAAAATGCGTAATCAATCTCCTGAAAAACGAGTAAAGAATTTTGATGAAATGGAGCTGGGATTCTCTGAAGAAGAAGTTCAGAAAGAAGCAAAACGCTGCCTTGAATGCGGTATCTGCTCCGGCTGTCTGCAATGCGAAATCGTTTGCGAAGCTGGCGCTATCCTCCATGATATGAAAGGAGAAATGGTAGATATCGAAGTAGGTTCCGTTATTGTTGCCACGGGTGCCGAAAAATATGATCCCACTCCCATGCACGAATATGGATATGGCAGATATAAAAACGTGGTTACTTCTATTCAGTTTGAACGTATTCTGGCTGCTTCAGGTCCTTTTGAAGGACATCTCCAAAGACCTTCTGATGCCAAAACCCCGGTTAAAATCGCCTGGATCCAATGCGTTGGCTCAAGAACCAAAGATTCGCACATGCCATACTGCTCCTCAGTATGCTGCATGTATGCCATGAAGGAAGCACTTATTGCCAAAGAACATGTCCCAACTGTGGAACCCACCATTTTCTTCATGGATATCCGTGCTCATGGTAAAGATTTTGATAAATATTATGATAAAGCCAAGGATATTGGCGTCACATTTAAACGTGGCAGAATTGGTAAAATAAAAGAAATCTCTGAAACTGGTAACCTTGAACTGTATCAGGTAAAAGAAAACGGTGAAATGGTCATTGAAGAATTCGAACTGGTTGTTCTTTCAGTAGGTCTTCATCCACCCAAAGATATTGTGAAGCTGGGTGATGCTCTTGGCGTTCGGCTTAATGAATATAACTTTATTGATCATCTGGGAATTTCTCAAATTGATACCACAAGAGAAGGTGTATTTGTCTGTGGTCCTGCTGTTTCGCCCAAAGATATTCCGGAAACTGTTATGCAGGCTTCCGGTGCTGTAGCTGGCGCTGCAGAAATTCTTTCCGAAGTTCGCGGCACTCAGATCACAAAAAAAGTGTATCCACCTGAACGCTCAGTTGCTGGTCAAAAATCCCGCATAGGCGTTTTCATCTGTCATTGCGGTATTAATATCGGCAGTATTGTAGATGTCCCCGGTGTGGTGGAATTTGCCAAAACCCTGCCTAATGTGGTATATGCGGGTGAAAATCTCTTTACCTGCTCTCAGGATACTCAGCAGGCAATGAAAGAGATCATTGATGAATATAAGCTCAATCGAGTAGTTGTCTCATCCTGCTCTCCCAGTACGCACGAACCGCTTTTCCAGGAAACTCTCCGCGAAGCCGGACTTAACCCCTATCTCTTCGAGATGGCAAATATCAGAAACCAGTGCAGCTGGGTGCATCGTGAAGACCATGCCAAAGCTACTGAAAAAGCAAAACTGCTCACCAAAATTGCGATTGGAAAATCTCGACTTCAAGAACCTTTACATTCTATTGCTCTCGATGTCACCCAGAAAGCCTTGGTCATCGGTGCCGGACTTGCAGGTATCACAGCAGCTCTTTCCATTGCCAATCAGGGATTTGAGGTTGCGCTCATCGAACGTGAAGATAGCTGCGGTGGTAATCTGAATGGATTGGTAAAAACTCTTGATGGCACCTACGTCCGAGATTACCTGCAAAATCTTAAAGATGAGATGGGGACTAATAAAAATGTGAAGCTCTTTCTCAATACCACAGTTGAAGAGATTTCCGGCTATATCGGAAATTACGAAACTACTCTCAATACTAAAGGTGAAATTACCAAATATGAGCATGGTGTGATCATTATTGCCACAGGTGCTCAAGCTTCAACTCCCCATGAATATTTATATGGTAAAAATAAAAAAGTAATTACCCAGAGAGAAATGGAACATCAACTGGAAAAACAAAATGTGGAATGTAAAAAAATCAAAAGCGCAGTTTTCATTCAATGCGTAGGCTCCAGAAATGAAGAGCATCCTTATTGCTCTCGCATCTGCTGTTCTCAGGCAGTTAAAAACGCTATGGCTCTCAAAAAGATTAATCCCAAAATTGAAGTTGCTATTCTTTATCGTGATATCAGAACTTTTGGATTCTATGAGACATATTATCAGGAAGCTCGCCAGTTAGGTGTTGTATTTATCCGTTATACCGAAGATAAACTGCCCGAGATCATATCTGATGCCGATAATAATCTCACTATCAGATTGAAAGATCACGTTCTGGGAATTGAAATCACGCTTAATCCCGATAGAGTAATTCTCTCACCGGCTATTGAACCGCGACCAGATGCCCATGTTCTTTCTCAGATGCTCAAAATTCCCTTGAATGAAGATAATTTCTTTATGGAAGCGCACGTGAAACTGCGTCCCGTGGATTTCTCTGCCGAAGGCATGTTCCTTGCCGGACTGGCTCATTCGCCCAAGGGAATGGAAGATACGATCTCCCAGGCAAAAGCTGCCGCTGAACGTGCCTGCATCATCATCAGCTCTAAGGAATACATCTCGGAAGCTGTGATTGCTCAGGTTGATCTTGATATGTGTGCCGGTTGTGGAATGTGCGTGGCTGTGTGCCCCTATGATGCACCCAGCTTATTCTGGCGAAATGGCAAAGAATATGCCTACGTAAATTCCGCCCTCTGTAAAGGCTGCGGCTCCTGCGCTGCCATTTGCCCCTCCGGTGCTATGCAGCAATTAGGCTACAAAGAAGAACAAACCCTGGCAATGATGACCGAAGCTCTCGAGCTTTGGTAAAATAAATAGAATTAAACCTTGCGGATGGTGTTTACACCTCCGCAATGTACTATATCTCCAGTCAAATCATTTTTTCTTTTTTATTCCCCCTCCTCCACTGGTTTGATAGCAGCTATCAAACCAGTGGAGGAGGGGGAATAAAATAAATATCATAGATTACTGCCTTA
>JAVCDJ010000087.1 GCA_030765845.1 Candidatus Stygibacter australis | reverse complement strand
GATCAGATGAAATATGCTCCAGCCTTTTAGCTGGTTTTGTCAGTATCTGGAAATTGATATCTCCGGTATAAAAGGGTGGATGACCGCTTAGCAGTTCATAGAGCATTGCTCCGAATGAATAGATATCAGATTCTTTTCCTACGTTTTCTCCGTTGATCTGCTCTGGACTCATGTAAACCAATGTGCCAGATGACGAAGAATTCTGCAGTCTGCTCATACTGGTTCGTACTGTTTCTGCTATGCCAAAATCCATGATTTTGATCTCGCCTTTGCTGTTTACTTTTATATTTTGTGGTTTGATATCCTTATGCAGTACATTATTATCATGGGCATAGGCCATACCTTTGGCAATTTTAATAGCAAGCTCTTTCACTCTCTCTTCCGGCACGCATTTATCAGGATATTCCAGTTTTATTTCGCGCAAAGTTTTGCCATCCACGTATTCCATATAAATATACTTGATAGTCCCTAAATTATGGAAATCATAGACCCTTACGATATTAGCGTGATTCAAAGCGATCATGGTCCGTGCTTCTTTCTGCAGATCAAACATCGCTTCTTTATCACTGCTCACAACTTCTGGTATGATCTTCAGGGCTTTATCTATTCCCATCACTTTGTCATAAACCAGATATACAGCTCCAAAGCCACCCTGACCCAGTTTCTCTTTTATCTCATACCTTTTGTGGATCACGTGACCAGCCAGCAGATACTCCAGATTTAGCCTGCCATAAACCTGCTGATCACCTCTTATCTGAGTAACAAACTCGCCTGAAGCCTGTTCTGGGAATGGTTTACTCTCGGCAGTGTTATTATCAATTGTCTCAGACAGCAAATCATTAGGCTCTCCACAGTGTGGACAGAAATTTAAATGATCACTGAATTTTTTACCACAATTACCGCAATAAGGCATAATTTCCTTTTAACTCTTATTAACAAAATTTCTCACTAATCACTATTTTTATCAGCCTATAGCTGACACCATTCACTTCATTTCATTTTGAACTGAGAACTACGCGGAAGCCAAGGTAGCTACCGCTGCCGCCAGAACTGACGTAGTCGCGATTAGCCGTCCGACAACTACTGGCAGTGTAGTACCAATTGCCACTCAGCTACACACTTGATAGCAAATAGATTTCTGTATTTCGGACTGGGCTTCAGTCTTTACACAACCTGTTTCAACCTCGCTCTACGAACGTATATGCTATTGATGTATATATCATATTTCAATACCCATCAATTTTCGATCACTGTCTTTAGTGGTGAGGAGGCATAACAAGTTACTGTTAAAGTTGCATGAACATTACTTGTCCCATCATTACCAATACGAGTTCCTTTGCCAACAATTCTGACTGTATTATATGCGGGTATTGTTAAAGTAAATGTCCCAGAATCCCACGTATCATAAGTTGCCTCCCATCCTATAAATGTTGCAATAGTCGCAGTATCACCTTTTTCAATACGGTATCCGCCACCACCTTGACTACAAGGAGTTCGATAATACTGCATTACCTGTGCACCTAAGGTCTGGAGGTTCCCTACTAGTCTCCAACGGTCTGAATTCATTGCGTGAGTATTAAACATCTGAATACTTATTGCTGTTGCTATACAAATTACTATTAACAAAAATATAATAAAAGATACTGATATGTGTTTTTTCTTTTTATTTTTAGTAGTGAAGTCTCCTGCTACATTGACCATTTCAATTCTACTAATTTCAGGGATATTACTTACTTTTTTATTTTCCGGATAATCTTCTTTTTCTTTCTGAATAATTATTTGTCCATCAGACAAATCACTTTCTGATTTTAATATGCCAATAACATCTTCAAATTTTCTAAATCTTTTCGTGTAATCCTTCGTCAAACTTTTTTTAACAATTGCTGATAATTGTAATGATATGTTATCTATTTCATCTGGTTTTTCATTTAAAATCTGATAACTGATATCTCCCTTATAAAAAGGTGGATGACCGCACAACAATTCATAAAGCATTGCTCCATAAGAATAAATATCAGATTCTTTGCCTACATCTTTACCCCGTATCTGCTCCGGACTCATATAAACTAATGTGCCAGAAGATGAAGAATTTTGCAGACGGCTCATACTGGTTCGTACGGTTTCTGCTATCCCAAAATCCATTATCTTGATCTCGCCTTTACTGTTAACTTTGATGTTCTGGGGTTTGATGTCCTTATGCAGTACTTTATTATCATGAGCATAAGCCATTCCTTCAGATATTTTTATAGCAAGTTCTTTTACTCTATCTTCAGGTACGCGTTTATCGGGATACTCCATCTTGATCTCACTTAAAGTTTTGCCATCCACATATTCCATATCAATGTACTTGATATTCCCCGAATTATGAAAATCATAAACCCGCACGATATTGGGATGGTTCAAAGCGATCATTGTCCGTGCCTCTTTCTGCAGATCAAACATTGCTTCTTTGTCACTGCTCACTGCTTCCGGAATGATCTTTAGTGCCTTATCTATCCCCATCACCAGATCATAAGCCAAATATACTGTTCCAAATCCACCCTGACCCAGTTTTTCTTTTATCTCATAACGCTCATCAATTATATGACCTTTTGGTAGTTTTTCCAAATTTAAGATGCCATAAGATGCTTTACTGTCTCTGATCTGCGTTTGGTAAATATCATTATCTGGTTCTGGAATTATGGTTTCTTCTTTATCGGCTGGTGTCCCGCATTTCGGGCAAAAAGCTGCATCGTCATCTAATTTCTTCCCACATTTCTTGCAAAACGGCATAATCTCCTCATAACATTTCTCGGTAATATAATCACACTAATAAGTATCAGCAAAATGCTGTCAATCACAAATATAATTAATTTAATGATTAATACAAACCAAGATACTCTAATTATAGATGTAATTAATAATCAAGTTCTCATCTTAACATCCTTACTTCTTAGTAAAAAATGCTCTTCACTTTCTCTTTCTATAAAGCGGTTTCACCAGTTAAGCTCAAAATGAATGGTTTTTTTGAGGTACGAACCAAATGTAGAACCGAGTGGGTTATCCAGAAACAGTGCACTCTTCAGAAGATATTTTAATATTTAGTTAGCCACATACAAGTTGATTATTTTCTATCTTTTTCACTTCAAATTATATTTTCATTTACTAAATTCTTTTATTTCTAAAGAACTTTTTTATATAATCTACAGAACCAATTATTGTTCCAACTCCAATCAATATAAGGAAGATACCAAAAATAATGCTAATCATAGTATTATAAGAAAATAGAAACAATCCAAATATTGAGATTAATAATCCCCAAATTAGATCCTTTGATACTTTAAGTAATTTAAAATTTGACTTTTTCAGTGGTAATTCA
>JAVCDJ010000086.1 GCA_030765845.1 Candidatus Stygibacter australis | reverse complement strand
GATCCTCACCTTCTCCGAGCCAGTGAATATTGAAATTGTAGATTATGACTTATTGGTTAATTTCTTTCCTGACGAAAACTGGCATGGTTCAGAAATCATCACCTTTACCGTAGATGATCAACAGGGCAGAGTAACTGCATCTGATGAAGTTACAATCATTGTAACTCCGGTTAATGATCCCCCAATTGCCGATGCAGGTGGACCTTATGAAGGAGTGATGTATATTCCAGATACCTGCGAAATAATGCTTGATGGCTCCGGCTCTTTTGACCCTGATAATGACATCGTGGAATGGCTATGGAGTTGGGAAGGAAACGAAGTCAGTGGAGAGATAGTCGCTGGAGAATTCTATCCAGGATTCACAGACGTTACTCTCAGGGTTACCGATAGCGAAGGAGCTTTCCATGAAGATTTCACCAGCGCATTTATTACAGAATACCAAAACATTCCTCCCATTGCTGTTGAGGATTCCTACTATCTTTGGGAGGATGGTGAAGTATCTGATAACGTAATTATCAATGATTATGACATCGATAACCTTCCCTTGCCTTTGACCGCAGAACTGGTTGATACTGTATCTCATGGAACTCTGGAATTTATGGAAACCGGTGATTTCACCTATCAGCCAGACCCAGATTATGATGAATGGGATGCTTTCAGCTATCGTGTTTTTGATGGTGCGGATTACAGTGAACCTGTTGATGCCGAGTTCTTTATGAGCTCAATCAATGATGCTCCCACGATTGATCTGCCGGAAAGTTTCACCCTAGATGAAGATGGATATCTGGAAGTAGATTTTACGCAGTATGCGAGTGATATTGATGGTGATATCTTGATCCTCACCTTCTCCGAGCCAGTGAATATTGAAATTGTAGATTATGACTTATTGGTTAATTTCTTTCCTGACGAAAACTGGCATGGTTCAGAAATCATTACCTTTACCGTAGATGATCAACAGGGCAGAGTAACTGCATCTGATGAAGTTACAATCATTGTAACTCCGGTTAATGATCCCCCAATTGCCGATGCAGGCGGACCTTATGAAGGAGTGATGTATATTCCAGATACCTGCGAAATAACGCTTGATGGAACAGGGTCTTATGATATTGATGGTGAGATCTTGGAATGGTTCTGGAGCTGGGATGGTGGTAATGCCGCAGGTGAAGAAGTGCTGGCAGAATTTGCAGAAGGAACAACGGAAGTAACTCTTACAGTTACAGATAATGAAGCAGGTGTTGATACTGATATTACCCAGGTGATTATAAGCGCCTACGAAAATCTGCCACCTGTTGCCCTCGCAGATGAATATTCACTCAATGAAGATACAGCTATTTCAGATAATGTAATGGCTAATGATTATGATCCTGATGAAAGTCCACTGGCTTTGAGCGCAGAACTGGTATCTGGAGTCAGCAGTGGCGCATTAGATTTTGCTGATAACGGTGATTTCACTTATCTGCCGGATCTTAACTGGAATGGTACTGATGCTTTCGATTATAGAGTTTATGATGGGGAAGCATATAGCGCAACGGTTATTGTGACGTTGATCGTCAATCCGGTCAATGATGCGCCAACTATCGAATTGCCGGATAGCTTTACTTTTGCGGAAGATGGTTTGCTGGAAGTCAATTTTGTGGACTTTGTGGACGATGTGGACGCAGTGGACATAGCGGACTTAGTTCTCTCGGTGACTGGTGGATTAAACATCAGTGTGGAAATAGACGGTTTGATGGTTACCCTTACTGCTGCTGAAAACTGGTTTGGTTCGGAATTTTTGACCTTTACAGTTGATGATCAGCAGGGTAGAATTACTGCTTCTGATGAAGTAGAGATCATTGTCACCCCAGGAGCAGGAATTACTCAAAGCAAGGATTTGATCCCTGGTTGGAACTGGTTATCTCTTAATATCGCTGGTGATGACATGTCAGTCAATAACGTTTTGAGTTCTTTGGGTAATAATGCTGCTTCGATCAAAAGTCAAACTCAAAGTGCGATCTATTATGACGGCGTGGGCTGGTATGGAAGTCTTACAGATATCAATAATTTCACTTTCTATAAACTGAATGCTCTTAATAATGTCACCTGGGAATATACAGGGTTACCTGTTGACCCACAGTCAATGATTTATAGTCTGACCACGGGCTGGAATTGGATTTCCTATGCTCCTCAAACTCCGGAAGAGATCAATTATGCTCTCGCTCCCCTGGGTGATGCTGGTCTTAATATAAAAAGTCAAACCCAAAGCTCAATATATTATGTAGGTGTGGGTTGGTATGGAAGTCTCACTCAATTGCAGCCACTTGATGGTTATATGCTGAAAAACAATACGGACATCGAATTCAGCTATCCTCAACCGGTTGCCCGATACGATAATATCACCCTCAATCAGAATGAAATCCCCAGAGACTTTGATCTGTATTCCTATGAATTCAATGGCACAATGGTGTTATCCTCGAAAGATCCTTTGCCTGAGAATTCAAGCATCGCAGCCTACGTTGATGGACAAAGACGCAGTATCTGCACTTTGCTGGATTATTCCTCTATCTTTGGCAGATGCTACTATTCTCTTATGCTCTATAGTAATTGTCTCTATGAAGATGACTTTGAGCTATATTATCAGGAACCTGAAAACAACCAATTGCAGCATCTCGATTACAGCTTCAGCTTCCAGGCAGATATGACCTGCGGTGATTATTTATCACCTGTAATGATCAATCTACCCCTTGATAACGGTGATCCTCTGCCTGCCAGCAATCTGCTTATGGTCTATCCCAATCCTTTCAATCCGGAAACCACCATTGAATTTGAACTTAAGGATGATGGTTTAACGCTGATTGAAATCTATAATGTAAAGGGTCAGAAAATTGAAACTCTGGTCAATGAATCCAGGCAGTCTGGTAGATATCTACTTCGCTGGAATGCTGAAAATCACAGCACTGGAATATACTACTTGAGTTTAAAGAGTGGCGATACACATCAGGTAAAGAAATTGATCCTCCTGAGATAAATCTTGCGGGATTAATAAAATACGGCAGGTGCAAATAGCGTCTGCCGTCTTCTTTTTATTGTTCAGTTGACAGCAGTTTCAATAGAAAGTCAATTGGGCATTGCTTGAAGGAGAAAATACCGGCAGGAATGCTGTGATTGATCAGGAGTTTATGAAATTTTACCTAGTAGTTTTAATAATTCTGGTTTTTGCCAATATTTCAGGATTCACAATCGAAACCGGCAGCCTTTCTAACTTCATCTATGGTGAAGAAGAAAATTGTGAATATGATAACTGGTTAAGTCATATTGCTGAAGGCATTGCTCAAACTGATTACAATCTGTATGCTCCCTGGGAAGCGCAAACAGATGATTTTGGTGGATTTCAAGTTCCAGAAAGTATTGAATTGCTACAATGGGAAGCAATTTTCCTTGCATTTATTGATGAAGATCTAAATGCCGTTGATGCCCTTATAGACAGCTTTATGTTTCCATACGAAGTTGTAGATTTTTTGGATACAGATACCGGTAGAAATTACAAAATCCTTAGGGAAGATGTTGATTACAGCTACTTTGATGATAATGGCACACCTGAAATTGAAGACGATGAATCTGGAGCTTTTGCCTGGGGTTGGGGACTTTACATTTATAATCCATCGGCTGAATTTCCCATAATTCTTTCAGCACCACACCCAAATGATGATTTTCTAACTGTGCCCGTTGCTGTTGAATGTTTCCAGCAATGGGATGCAATGTTTATGTTTGTAAGTGGGGCTGGCAGAGAAGTTGAATGGACAGAAGCAGGTTCATATGCAAATAGAAAATCATTGAGCGATCCTACTCGCAATGATGAACACCCGCTGATCTATTCCTGTCAGATTGCTACAAATATGATCAGAGAAACATGGCGAAGAGAACTCTCAGTTCAGCTTCACAGCTATGACTGGAATCGTCATGAAGGATATGCAAACTGCCAGGCTTCTACAGTAAATATTAGCCCAAATCTGCCACTTAGAGATCTATCTGAACTTCACCGGGATATGATAAATCAGGCTGACTATCTCATGGTTCCTGAAAATGAATATGGCATTCATGATGCCTGCTATCTCAATGATTATTATGCTGTCTATTATTCAAATTATCCCTTCTATTATGTGGGAGAAGATACCACAATAATCGTAAATAATGAAATCGATCTAACTGGATGGGGTGGCGATTTCCGCACGATTGCAATTGAAAACTGGAATTCTTTTGATGTTTATGATCCGTTTTTTCACATGGAAATGGATGAATTACCAAACGAATTTCTGCAGCAGACACCCCAATATCATGAATTTTACGGTTATGATCCCGAGCTGGGCTCATGGAATATTTCTGAACGCTATACAAATGTTCTTGGATGGTACTGTCGCTGGGTAGAAGATCTTGAATCTGTGATCCCAGCTGTTATTGAACTGGATGATGGGCTTGTTCCTACTGCTGTGGATAGTGTATGGTTTACCGATATTGATGAAGACTCACTGGTGGTGAACTGGTTGCCAGAACCTGCATTTGATCACTATTCATACCGTGTTTATATTGATACTCTTGAAATTGATCCTGATGTATCACCATATATTGATCGCGATGATCTCAATATACTTGCCAGTCCCCTTCACGATAATTACAACATTTCAGATCTTGAGCTGAATCAACTTTATCACCTTCAGATCGCAAGTCTGGATTATAATGATAATCTGGTCTTTTCTGATGACTATATGATATATACTACTTCTCTTATACCTGAAATTGATTTACCAGAAAGTATCAGTTTCAACGAGTATGATTCCCTTGAAGTTGATTTTGAATCCTACATTAGTAATGCATGTCTTGACTCGTTGTATCTCTCAGTAAGTGGTAATATAAATATTAATGCAGTCATAAATGGACTACAGGTTACTTTTACTTCAGCCGATAACTGGTTTGGCAGTGAAATTTTGACCTTCACTGTGAATGACAATAATTCCATGGCAACAGCAACTGATGATATCGAAATAATTGTGACTCAGGGTCTCACAGTCAGTAAAGATCTTACTGTCGGCTGGAATTGGATTTCGCTCAATGTATATGATGATGATATGTCAGTAAATAACGTTTTGAGTTCTCTGGGTAATAATGCTGCTTCCATCAAAAGTCAAACTCAAAGTGCCATTTATTATGACGAAATGGGCTGGTTTGGCTCGCTGATAGAAATCAATAATTTCACTTTCTATAAACTGAATGCCCTTAATAATGTCACCTGGGAATATACAGGGTTACCTGTTGACCCACAGTCAATGATCTATAGTTTGACAACGGGCTGGAACTGGATTTCCTATGCTCCTCAGACTCCGGAAGAGATCAATTATACTCTCGCTGCTCTGGGTGATGCCAGTCTTAATATCAAAAGTCAAACCCAAAGCTCAATTTATTCTGTAGGTGTGGGTTGGTATGGAAGTCTCACTCAATTGCAGCCACTTGATGGTTATATGCTGAAAACCAATACGGACATTGAATTCAGCTATCCTCAACCGGTTGCCCGTCATGATAATTTCACCCTCAATCAGGATGATATTTCCAGAGACTTTGATCTATATGCCTACGAATTCAATGGCACAATGGTGTTATCCTCGGATGATCCTTTGCCAGAGAATTCCAGCATTGTTGCCTGCGTTGATGGACAAACACGCAGTATCTGCACTTTGCTGGATTATTCCTCTATCTTTGGCAGATGCTACTATTCTCTTATGCTCTATAGTAACAGCCTCTATGAAGATGACTTTGAGTTATATTATCAGGAACCAGAAAACAGCCAATTGCAGCCAATCGATTACAGTTTCAGCTTCCAGGCAGATATGACCTGTGGTGATTATTTAACGCCAGTAATGATCAATCTTCCCTTAGGAAATAGTGATCCTCTTCCTGCTAATCAACAGCTTACGGTCTATCCCAATCCTTTTAATCCGTCCACGACGATTGAGCTGAATTTAGAAGTTCCTTCATGGGTTATTCTGGAAATCTACAATGTTAAAGGACAGAAAGTAGCAGAACTGCTGGATACTCAGTTAGCTGAAGGAAAGCACTCAATTCAATGGAATGCAGAAGATCAGAGCAGTGGAATTTATTTCCTGAGTGTGAGAATTGCAGACCATTCTCAGATGGAAAAGGTGATCCTACTCAAATAGGGATAATCGCAATATAACAGGCAGTATATAAAAGAAGGTGGCTTATTAACAAGCCACCTTCTTAATTTTATAAGATTAATATCACTTTAATTAATAAAAAATTTGATCAGGTCCCTTCTGCCGGCATTATTCAAGGCTTCGATCACCAGCTTGCGATTCTGCGGGATATACCACTGCACCAGGGCTTTCATCAAACGCAGTTCTCTGCCTTTTGCCACATGAATTTTATTTCCCTGCAGATCTTCACCCGTGTAGTACATCCTGGCACTGGCTGTCATCGGTAGCGGAATGTATTCCTGCACTTGACGCAGTTTCACATTTTCTCTTTTCAAATACATTGCCAGTTCTATTGTATCTGTCAGATTAGCTCCTGGGTGACCAATGATCATATAGGGAACAATTGACTGTTTTTTCCCGGCTTCCCGGCTGTATCTGCTGAATTCTTTCAAGAATTCCTGATACATCTCAAATCCTGGTTTCTGCATCAAATTCAACACTTTATCGCTCTTATGCTCAGGTGCAAGCTTCAATAAACCACCAGTATGACTCTCTGCTATCTGTTTGATATACTCTTTATCCTTAAGTGCCAGATCAAAGCGAATGCCTGATGCGACAAATAAGTGCTTGATTTCCGGTAACCGCGCCGCTCTTTTAAGCAGATTCTGCAAAGATTTACTGTCAGTACTCAAATTCTTACAAATATCAGGATACAGGCAGGAAGTTCTTTTGCAGGTTGCTGAAATATTCTCCCGGCAATACATGCCATACATATTTGCTGATGCTCCACCCAGATCGGATATTGTACCATGAAAATCATCTTCCGCTGCTATCTCTTGCAATTCCTTAAGGACTGAAACTGCTGACCTGGATTGTATGCTTTTGCCCTGATGATAGCCTATCCCGCAAAAATTACATCCACCAAAACAGCCCCTGTGAGTTGTTACAGAATTACGGATCTGTTCATAAGCAGTTATTTTCTGACCCTGATATATTGGATGTGGCATGCGACTGAATGGCTGGGCATATAATGCATCTAGCTCTGAGGTAGAAAGTGCTTTTGCCGGAGGATTAAGCTTTAACCAGCGTCCGGCAAACTTCTGATATATCTCTCGAGTGCGGTAATTCTTCTCATAGATGTCGCTCATTTGCGTAAATTCGCTCATGCTGTATTTATTATGATATTCCGGCAGTACAATTCCATCTTCAGCAGCTTTACCCGTTATCACGCAGGTTCCGGCAATATCCTCTCTCAGAAATTCAGGGTTCTGATCAAGTGATTCAGCGATTTCCAGTACTGCCCTTTCCCCCATGCCATACACCAGAAATTGAGCACGACTATCGAATAAAATTGAATTGCGTAATTTATCTGACCAGTAGTCATAATGCGGCAGCCTTCTCATGCTGGCTTCAATTCCACCCAGCACGATCGGCACATCCTTATAAAGTGAATGCAATATCTGGCTATAAACCAGTGTCGCCCGGTCAGGTCGCTTGTCTATGGCTCCATCCGGTGAGTAGGCATCCTCGGAACGCAACTTCCTCTGGGCTGTATATTTATTGATCATGGAGTCCATATTGCCTGACGTGACCCCAAAAAATAAACGCGGTTTGCCTAGAATGGTGAATGATGCCGGATCCTGCCAGTCAGGCTGGGCAATTATCCCAACTTTATAGCCGTTAGATTCCAGCCATCTTCCGATCATAGCAACAGCAAATGAAGGATGATCTACATAGGCATCACCTGATATCAAAATAATATCCGGCTGAGACCAACCTGATTCACTGAGCTCTGCTTTACTTACTGGTAAGATTTTTTTTGACATAAAAAAAAGCGACGTCAAGCGCCGCTGATTTGTGTTTCTTAGCCTGACATCGGATGTAGTCGAACGATATTTATCGCCTGCACCCCTTTATCTGTTTCCATTAATTCAAATTCTACTTCTTCATCGGCGACTAAGAATCTTCGCGCATTGTCACTAAGCGTTACTATTGATTTCCAGTGAACAAAATATTCATTTTTGTCTTCACCTAAAACAAAGCCATATCCCTTAGAATCATCAAACCACTTTACAGTTCCTTTCATAAATACTTCCTTTATACTAAAATACAAGCTAAGAAAAATATTACCCCTAATAAAGGCAAGCTAAATCTTATTCCTTTTCAGCACTGCTACATGATGCCCTTCTCCAAGCCTCACTATCAGCATTATCATTTTTTTATTTCCCTTCAATTTAAACTTCCTGTGTATCTTCTCCACTGGGTCAGGAAAGCCCCGCGTTTTCAAAATCAGCTCTCCAACTTCATGCTCCCTTAGATATTTCTGCATCTTTTTTATATTATATGGCATCACTTCCATAAGTTTGAATAGTCTGCCATATTCTTCTGATACTTCCTGCTCTCCGGTAAGTAAAGCCAGATGTTCATCTAATAACTGATAGCCAAGTTCTGCTCCCAGTTTTTGAACAAGTCCTGCCCGGATTATCGCCTTATCAGGCTCAAATATATAGCTCTGCCAGCCCTTTGTCTCTATTTGCTCCGTTCCGCTTCCGGATAGTTCCACTCCAGAAGGTAATATTACTGCTTTCCGCTTGATCCGCTCCGCCTGACTGCCCACACACAGTAAAATCTCTTTCAACACTCCATTTTCTGAGATAAATTCCCAGGAGTACCACCGTGTGGCATATTTGCTCCAGTTGCTGAAGTATTCTTTCTCCACTTTCCGGTAATTTATCACTGGCGATAGCTTGATCAACATGCCCTGGCAAATTTTCTTCTCAAAAAACAGATCTAATACCTGACCCAGATCAGGTGACATATCTTCCACATTATATTTGCGATTGCCCTGCGGTCGTCGGTCTGGATCACAAAATATCAATTCTACCTTTTCTCCAAAATCTTCCGCTCTCTCCTGAAGGTAGTTGATATTTTCATGTAGCCGGCAATTATACTCAGCACATATTAAACTATCACTATCCAGATCCACGGCATATACTTTCTGCCGGTTCTCTGCCAGATACTGCAAATCTCCACCTATCCCGCAACAGAGATCCGCCAGTGAAGTAACCTTTCCTGCTCTGCGGTTATGATACTTTCCCATTATCTCAGAAGAACTTTGCTCTACCCCATTTGCTGTAAATACCATTTCATTAGCTCTGGAAAATTTACGATTCGCTCTTTGCTGCAATTCATAATGATCCAGTAATTCATTGATCGGCAGATCGGAATACTCTGATCTCAATCTTTGCAATCTGCTGATCGAAAGCTCCTTTCCTAAGCGTAACTCACGCTCCAGTTCAGGTGCTATTACTGATTTTAAACTCGCTATTAATTTCCTGTAATCCATTTGTCTAAAAGATTACTCTATTCATTTTATGTCAAAACAATCTCCACTTTCTGACATTTTATCATATAACACTTAATCAATTTCCACTCATCTTGAGGCAAACAGCCGTAACAACAAAGCACAATCTAACACATTCGCGTTCCCCAGCTATTGTTCCTTTGACTTAGTATACCTGCATAAAATATACGTTATAATATTATATAGAGACAGAAATGAGAATTTAAATTACGAAAACCGAAAATAGTACACTTGTAACCCACAGGGAAGCAACAGGGAGTGTACTGGGAGTATATCAGTGACTGAAATTTAAGATAAATTATTATATTGCAATTATTTAGGCGAAAAGTGATATAAAAAGAGTAAGAATGGGTAATTTGTAACAGATGATTTAACATAAAAAGCAGAAAAAAAGAAGTTAATAATTATGAATGTAGTGTAAGATTATATAACCACCAACCAACGCTTACGCTGCATAAAGCTACGGCACGTCAGGCAAAAACCGCTAATTGGCGTGAAGGAATGTGATGTAAGAGTAAGAATAACAGGAATTCCGGAACCCGGCAGTGGGGTAGGAATAAGTTAAATGTATACCAATCAGGGATGATCTGAGTAAACAGAATAAAGCCGAAAATGGGCAGTAATTTTTAATTACGGGCAATTTTATCAGCCTGAGAAATAGCCTCAATCCCCTTGATAACAGGAGAATCAAAATAAATATTGTCTTGGCATAGAGATTGCTTATATTATCTGCAAATAGGAGGACACGATGAAAGAAGTATTGAAATTAGTTGTGTTGGTTTTAATTACAGTCAGTATAATAACAGGCTGTTCAATAGGAGATAGTAAAACTGATGCAGTAGATATAAAGAATCTTCAAATATCAGATGACTTTAATTTTGAGACTGAACGGTGGATCAATGTGGAATTATATGCCCTTTTTACGGGAACATTTTATCTTAAGGACATGGAAGGCAATATGCTGTATAAGGGGACAATAGACCAGTATACCGGCTTTATTCAAAAGATCAAGCTCCCAACGTCAATCACAGAAGTTCGGATAGAATATCATGAAGTAGAAGATTTATATAAGAATTATGAAATACGGGATAATGAGATAATACACACCTTTGTTCCGCAAATACGCTAAGCAGGGAGGAAAAGAAAATGAAAAAAATAACATTAATATTATTAGTCCTTGTAGTCAGTCTCAGCTTATTTGCCGGACTCAAAGTGCGCCCGATAATGGAATGCGTAGAAAATAATGGTGATGGTACATACACAGCCAAGTTTGGATATTTGAATGAAAATCCTAATGTGCTTACGATAAACATAGGCGTACACAATACATTTGTGGGAGCACCATCCGAAGATATGGGTCAGCCAACAATATTCCAGTCTGGGAGATATACAGATGTGTTTACAGCAGATTTTGTGGAAGGTGATAACTTCGTCTGGACTTTAGGTGGACCTAATGGACATGGCTCAGTGAACTCCAATAGTGGTTCCACTGCCTGCCCGAGAGGGGATGATAGTGATCTGGATGGTGTAACTGATGAATATGATGAATATCCTGATGACCCGTTTAGAGCTTATAATAACTGGTATCCAGCAGAAGGTGCGAATGAATGGGGTACTTTGGCTTATGAAGATTACTGGCCCCTTCAGGGAGATTATGATTTCAATGATTTGATAGTTGATTATCGGTTTAATCTGGTAACTGATGGATCTAATCTGGTAGTAGATGTAGATGGATATTTTAGAATGCGAGCTATCGGAGCCAGCTTTAGTAATGGATTTGGGATAGAATTTCCCTTCCATGCCGACAGTTTAGAAGTATTAGAAGTACTACCCGCTGAATTGACTCCGGTTCAGGAAGTTAGTGGTACAAATCTGGTGTTACTTTTCTTTGATAGTTCAATGGATTATATGAGTCCTGTTGGTGATGAGCTGTTCGTAAATACAGAACTTACGGAAAGTTTTGTGAGTTACTTTGAATTCAGTATGGCAATGACTTTGAATCCCACGCAAAATATCAATAATCTGGTGTGGTATGCTCCCTTTAATCCCTTTATCTTTATAGACGGCGAACGAGGTAAGGAAGTACATCTGGCAGGATTCCCTCCCACAGAATCTGCTGACCGCAGTTATTTCGGTACAGGAGATGACGATAGTAATCTGGCACAGGAAAGATATTATAAAACAGCCAGTAATCTGCCCTGGGGCTTGAATTTACCAACCCCCTGGATATATCCCATCGAAAGAGCATCAATTACTGAGGCATATTTATTCATGGCAGACTGGGCTGAAAGCAGTGGAACCATACACACTGACTGGTATGAAAGTACAGCAGGTAATATAGACTCGACAAAACTGTATTATCAACGGTAAAATAAAGTTTACCTCCTCCTCAAAACCCGGACGGAAACGTCCGGGTTTTACTTTTTGGTTTAATTAACCGTTTTCGGACATTTTGTATTAAAATCGGGCAATTCTTCGTTATTTGCTTCATTATTAAGATTAATTCATAGTAGAGAAAAAAATACTTTTCAGAATATTCTTAATTCCTTTAGGGAGGAAACCGCCTATATTTTGCAATATTACTGCAATCAGAGAAATATCAGTAATAATAGAAATTATTTGACAGTGAGAATATAAAATAACTTATTTGATTGGTATAGGATTTGCTTAATATATATAGCGCAAATGGGGGCAAAAATGAAATTAGAGCTGAAATGTATTTTCCTGGCAGTGATATTACTGATGATATTTGCCGGCTGCTCACTGACTGATGAGAATCAGGAAACTGTTGATATAAAGAATCTGCAAATAGCGGATGATTTTAATTTTGAGACAGAACGGTGGATAAATGTGGAATTGTATGCTCTTTATACTGGGACCTTTTATCTTAAGGATATGGAGGGAAATATGCTGTATAAAGGTACGATAGATCAAAATGAGGGATTTGTGCAAAAGATCAAGCTTCCAACTTCGATCACCAAAGTGCGAATTGAATATTATGAAGTAGAGAATGAGTATAAGAACTATGAAATCCGGGATAATGAGATAGCATACAGCTTTGTTCCTCAAATCCGCTGATAAAAGGTAATTAAAATGAAAAAGCTAATATTGATTTTACTGGTGATGCTTGTAGGAGCATTTTTATTCGCGGGGCTAAAAGTGCAGCCTGTGATGGAATGCGTGGAAGAAAATGGAGATGGAACCTGGACAGCCCATTTTGGCTATCTGAATGAAAACAGCAATGTATTATCTATTGGTATAGGAGCCCATAATAAATTTGTAGGTACTCCTAATGAAGACATGGGTCAGTTCACTATTTTTCAACCTGGACGCCATGAATTCCAATTTTCTGTGACATTTAATGATGGTGATAATTTTGTATGGACATTAAGCGGACCACGAGGTCATGGCTCCGTGAATGCCAATAGCTCATCCACTGCCTGCCCTCGAGGAGATGATTCTGATGGAGATGGCGTAACTGACGAATACGATGAATATCCAGATGATATAGACAGAGCCTATAATAACTGGTATCCAGCTGAAGGTGAAGATGGGTGGGGCACCCTGGCATTTGAAGATTACTGGCCCTACCAGGGTGATTATGATTTTAATGATCTGATCATAGATTATCGTTTTAATCTGGTCACTAATGGATCTAACCTGGTAATAGACGTAAATGGTAATTTCAGATTACGTGCTATAGGAGCCAGCTTCAGTAATGGTTTTGGGATAGAATTCCCCTTCAATGCTGATAGCGTGGAAGTAGTGGAATCCCAGCCGGCGAGTTTGAATCCAGTACTGGAATCCAGCAACACAAATCTAGTAGTCCTGTATTTTGATAGTTCGATGGCTTATATGAGCCCTGTTGGTGATGAATTTTATGTAAATACCAAGTTGGATGAGAGCTGGGTCGAGCCCTACGAATTCAGTATGGCTATCACATTGTATCCCACTCAGAATATCAACTATCTAACCTGGCTGGCACCATTTAATCCTTTTATATTTATCAATGGTGAGCGGGGCAAGGAAGTTCATCTGGCAGGATTTCCACCCACTGAATCAGCTAACCGCAGCTATTTTGGTATTGGAGATGATGACAGTAATCTATCTACAGAGCGTTATTATAAGACAGTTGCTAATCTTCCCTGGGGATTGAATCTTCCTACCACCTGGGTATATCCCATTGAGCGTATTTCCATTACGGAAGCTTATTTAAATATGGCAACCTGGGCAACAAGTGGCGGGGAAGAACATACTGACTGGTATGAAAATACCAGTGGTAATACTGCAGAATCGAATTTGTATATTGAACCGTAAATAATTAAATACTCTAATAATAATAAAAACCCGGAGTAATCCGGGTTTTTTATTTGTCCCATAGAGGGATTTTCTCAATTTACGATCACAAAGAGAATTTAGCAATAAGCTTATCGGTAGAAATCAACCCTATATGCTGTTTATCAATCTGACCATCTTTGAATAATAACAGAGTTGGTATTGACATCACATGGTACTTTGTTGCCAATTCAGGATTTTCATCAACATTCAATTTACCGACCGTTACTTTATCGCTATGCTTTTCTGCAAGCTCTTCTAATGTGGGTGCCAAAGCTCTGCAGGGACCACACCATGGTGCCCAGAAATCTACCAGCACCGGCTTAGTAGATTCTAATACCTCTTTCTGGAAATTATCTCCAGTCAATTCGATGTAAGGCATATTACTACTCTACCAGCGCCAGGACATCACTGCGAGAGATGATGAGATATTTTTTATCTTCCACATCTACTTCTGTTCCGCCATATTTACTATAGAGCACTTTATCTCCAACTTTTACCAATTCCTGCAATTCTTCGTCATTTCCTACTGCAATCACGCTACCGATATTTGGCTTTTCTTTTGCAGTATCAGGGATAATAATCCCACCAACATTCTGTTCAGTTCCAACCATAGGTTCGATTACTAACCGATCATCAAGTGGTTTTAATTTCATAATAACCTCCTGTATATATTTTTTAATTACGCTATATATTAGCAGTGACTTTTTTAGAGTGCTAAGTTTTCTCGTCAAGTAAAAAATCAAGAACCAGTTCACGGAGATTTACCAGGGATGAAAGAGGCTATACTGTAAAGGATAAGAAGGGAATATAAATTGTATTTTATTTGGGCATTAAATTGACAAAATACTTGACCGATAGGTCATATAATGAGGAAAAGCCTATAAAGAAAAGAAATATTGGAGGTAAAATGCCTTATTCAAAAGAGCAGATAGCGGAAGAGCTAAACCACATCCTTGGCAGACATCCCCGTTTAATTAAGAATCCCTCACGCAAATTCATGATCAAAAGTGCTGTAGATAATGGAGAAGCAGTAATATCAGCCTGTGGATGTCTTAGCACCTGGACTCCCCCTGAATCAACTGGAAGAAGTCCCAAAGACACTTATATCGTTAAACGGGCAGCCAGTTCAGATACTATAGACTGGGATAGTCCCAATAATGTACCAATGAGGGAAGAGACATTTGATATGATCCTGGAAGATGCTTATACAGCATTGAGCCGGCTTGACAAATTATATTTAACTGACCGTGTTGTGGGGGCTGATTCCAGTTTTGCTTTGCCAACCCGCACTGTATCTGATATGGCACTCACCGTATTATTCACTGATAACATGTTCCGTCCAGTTCCAGAGAATCTGAATACCTGTCTGGAAGGTTTCACCTTAATAGCCCTGCCCTATCTGAAGCTTGATCCTAAGCGTTATAAAGGACATCTGCGAGTAATGGCAGATGGTACTACTTCTAACATGGCAGTAACCATGGATTTTGATCGCCACATCGGTATCGTTTATGGTTCAGCCTATGGTGGCAGTGTAAAAAAACTGATGTTTACAGTGATGAATTATTATATGCCAGCCGAAGGGGTTTTACCACTGCACTGCTCAGCTAATGAAGGTATTAATGGCGATAGTGCTTTGTTGCTGGGCTTAAGCGGAACAGGCAAAACCACTCTTTCTGCTGATCCCAAAAGAGCCTTATTGGGCGATGATGAGCATGGCTGGAGTAATTATGGAATAGCTAACTTTGAAAATGGCTGCTATGCCAAGCTGATCAATCTGAGAAAAGATAAAGAACCTGAGATACATCAGGCAGTATTTCATGAAGACCATTATCTCGAACACGGTTCGATTGTGGAAAATACCATGATGTATCCTGATGGCACCTATGATCTGGATGATGAACGCTTAACGCCGAATTCCAGAGGTTCATATCCCTTGAAATATTTGAGTAATATCAAAGAATCATCATGTAGTGATCATCCCAAAACAATACTCTTTTTGACTGCTGATGCCAATGGTGTGCTACCTCCGGTATCACGACTCACTCCTGAGCAGGCTATGTTGTGGTTTTTGATGGGATATACTTCAAAACTGGCGGGTACCGAAACAGGGATAGTTGACCCTGTATCAACCTTCTCAAGATTCTTTGGAGAACCCTTTATGCCACGTAATCCGGATGTCTATGCAAAAATGCTGGGTGACAAGATGGAACAGTTTGGCACTAGTGTATATCTTGTTAATACCGGCTGGAGTGGTGGAGCTTATGGTGAAGGCTCGCGCATGGATATTAATCTCACCAGAGCTATCGTGGACGCTTGCCTGGAAGGATCGATGGAGAGTGTGGAATATGAAGAGAATGATCTTTTCCATGTATTGATCCCCAAGAGTTGTCCTGGGGTTGATGCGGAAGTTTTAAATCCCCGCAATACCTGGAAGAACAAATCACGATATGATGAACGCGCTCGAAAGCTGGCATCAGATTTTTCCAATCACTTCGATAAAGCATATGGTAATAAGGATATAAATGCCAGTATAGCTGCACAATGTCCCGGAAAATAGTGCCTGAATTATAAATATTTTTAACTGGCTGTCATTATTGGCAGCCTTTTTTTATATTTAAAATAAAATAGGAATTGACGGAGTTTGGCATTATCAGGTGAATGGTTATTATGATAGAAAATAGAGAAAAAACGGAACGCAAAAAACTCCTGATACATGTATGTTGTGCACCCTGCCTGATAGCACCGCTTAAGCATATGCAGCAGGAGGATGAGTTTGATATCATGGGTTTCTGGTTTAATCCCAATATTCATCCATATCAGGAGAATCAACGGAGACTGCAAACTTTACAGGAATATGCCTCCAGTATTGATCTTAAGTTGATTATAAAAGATGAATATGAATTGGAAGGATTCTTGAGACAGGTAGCTTTTCGGGAGGGTGACCGATGCCGTATCTGTTATTATATGCGATTGAATTATGTAGCGATAGTAGCAGCAAAAGGCGGATTTGATTATTTTACTACTACTCTTTTATACAGTAAATTCCAGAAGCATGAATTGATCAGAGAAATCGGTGAAGCCTGTGCAAAAGAGCATGGAATAAAATTCTTTTATCGTGACTTTAGAGAATACTGGAAAGAAGGAATTGAGATGTCTAAAAAAGAAGAGATGTATCGTCAGCAATATTGCGGCTGCATATACAGTGAAAAAGATCGTTATCTTTCAACACCCAAAAAAAGGAGCAGTGATGAAAAGCATTAAAAAATTCTTACAGATGAAAAAACAGCAGGAACCAATTGTGATGATTACTGCCTATGATTATCCATCGGGGAAATATGCAGAGGCTGCTGGAGTAGATCTTATCCTGACAGGGGATAGTCTGGGCATGGTTGTTTTAGGATATACTGATACTCTGCAGGTAACTCTGAAAGATATGATCCACCATGCTCGTGCTACCAGACGCGGAGCTCCAGACACTTTTATTATTGCTGATATGCCCCACATGAGCTATCATATAAGCATTGAGAAAACCAAGATAAATGCCGGACAATTATTTAAAGAAGGCTCGGTTAATGCTGTGAAACTGGAAGGCGGAAAACCCAGTCGGCTGGAGGCAATAAAAGCCATAACTGATTGTGAGATACCTGTTTGTGCACATCTGGGGCTTACACCCCAATCAATTAATACTATGGGCGGATATGTAGTTCAAGGAAAGGAAGAAAAGGAATACCAGTCCATATTGCAACAGGCTCTGGAAATTGAGGATGCGGGAGCATTTATGCTTGTGCTGGAAGGAATCCCGGAAAAACTAGGTAAAGAGATCAGTGATAAACTTTGCATTCCTACGATTGGTATTGGTGCTGGACGCTATACCGACGGTCAGGTGCTTGTATATCATGATATACTTGGAATGAGTGAATTTAAACCAAAATTTGTGAAGCAGTATTATGATTTGAAGACTGATATCGTTAAATCAATTGAGGATTGGAAAACAGAAGTGAAAGAAAGAATTTTTCCCTCCAAAGAGTATATCTATTTACCTTTGGATCAATAAAATAAGCAAAAAAATAGTAAGGAAGGTGAAACATGTGGCAGAATGAAGAAATGAGTATTGAAGAAAAACTGAAAGCTGCTCTTAATCTTAAGCAGCAGATGGAGAATAATTTTGTTTCTCTGGGACAATTACTCTCAGAAATGAAGCGTTATAAGATCTACGTTTCAAGGGGCTATAAAACCTTCAATGAATTTGTAGAGAATGAATTTAACATAGCTTCTACTTTTGCATCCAAGCTGATTAGCACTTATGATCTGTTTATTGAAAGTCTTGATAAAGATGAAAAAACAGTTAAGGATATTGGACTTGATAAGCTTAATATGATCAAACCCTTCGTAAAACAGGCAAAATTTATTGAAGCCGAAGCATGGATCAATAAAGCTCAGGAAATGCCTACTGCTCAGTTGCGTGAAGAGATTAAAGAGATCCGTGAACAGAAAGCAAAAATTAAAAGGACTATGAAAGACGTATTGATCGATCAATACATAGAAAAAATGGTTACTTTTTTTAATTGCAGCCGCAAAGAGCTCAATTTTAAGCTGGCATTATTCTTTCAGGATTCTGACCTGGATCAGATCAAAGATACTATCAGAACTCGTCAGCGAAAATTTGAAGATGAACAGCTTAAAGCACAGGAGGCACCAAAAGAATAGTTCTTATAAAAAATGTCGGATTCGGCAGTCTTTACGATACTAAAATATTTGGAGATGAAATATGCAACGAATTAAGATATTATGGGTAGATGATGAAATAGAGATGCTGAAATCTTTTGTGATCTTTCTGGAAGACCGCGGTTATCAGGTTGATACTGTATCTAATGGTTCTGATGCGGTTTCCATGATCACAAATCAATCATTTGATCTGGTGCTTCTGGATGAAATGATGCCCGGGATGAGTGGTCTGGCAACTTTGAAAGAGATCAAAAGAATAAATTCCTCAATACCAGTGGTAATGGTAACCAAAAGCGAAGAGGAAGGTCTCATGGAAGGTGCTATTGCCGGACAGATAGCTGATTATCTGATTAAACCAATCAACCCTAATCAAATAATCATGGCAATAAAAAAGATAATTCAGGCAGATGATATCAAGCGGGACAGGATAGGACGTGATTACGCGCAGTTCTCTGCCCAATTAAGCCAGAAGACATTTGCTGAACCTAATTATGCAGAATGGAAAGATATATATCTTGATCTATGCCGTTGGGATTTACGTCTTGATGAGATCAATGAAGCGAATATCTCCCAAACTCATTTCCTGGAAAAATTGAACTGCAATTCTGAATTCTCAGATTATATATCCAAAAATTATCGTAACTGGCTAGGCTCTGAGGAACGCCCATTATTTTCATTTGATGTTGTTCCTGAAATTCTCTTACCTGAAATGGGAAAAGGTAATCCTGTTTATCTCATCGTGCTTGATTGCATGAGACTTGACCAGTATTTTGCTTTTGAGCCCATGCTGAACGACCTTTTTGATATAAACCTTCAGTTATATTATTCCATTCTTCCCACAGCAACACCCTATTCCAGAAATTCCATATTCAGTGGCTTGTTACCAATTGACATTGCGGAAACCTATCCCCAATACTGGTATGAAACTGATGATATGGATAACAGCAGAAATCGCAATGAACATCAATTACTGGATAACCAGTTAAAAGAATTAGGGTACAAACTGGAAGAAAGCCGTTATATAAAAATTTTCACAGCTGATGAAGCTGCATTTGTTCAACGTAAAGTCAATAACTGGGCTAATGAAGAATTAGTAGTTCTGGTATATAATTTCCTTGATCTGGTTGCACATCACCGGTCAAAAAACCAAATCCTCAAAGAAGCAATTCCTGATGAAAAGGCATTAAGAGATTTCACAAAACACTGGTTTATGCATTCAAATTTCTATGCCACGCTCAAGGTAATTTCTGAGCAGGGTGCCACGGTTCTGATCACTACTGATCATGGTTCTATCCGAGTTAACAGAGCCTCACAGATAATAGGAGATAAAGAAACCACTTCCACAGTTCGCTATAAACAAGGTAAGAATCTTAAGATAAACTCCAAAAATGCACTCCTGATCAAGAATCCTGCTGAATATGGCTTACCAGTTCGAAATATAGTAGATAACTATGCAATCACTCGTGATGATTACTATTTTGTTTATCCAAATTCTTTCCACCAGTATCAAAAACAGTTCAATGGGACATTCCAGCATGGTGGCATTTCTATGGAAGAGATGATCCTTCCTCTGGCTGTATGTAAGCCCAAAAAATGATCCAATTGATCAATCTGGATTCGCAGAAAAAGACCTGCCAACTGGCTGAATCAATCGCCAGCCAAGTAAATATTGGTGATGTTCTGGCACTCTCAGGTGAATTAGGAGCCGGAAAAACCTTTTTTACCCAGTGCTTCTGCAAACATCTGGGAGTCACTGAGTACGTTTCCAGTCCAAGCTATATCCTTTTAAATGAATATCTGGGTAAGTTCCCCATAGCTCATTTTGATCTGTATCGCCTGGATTCTCTAGATGAAGTACTGGAAACCGGATTACCCGATTTCATCGAACAGAGAGTTACCATTATCGAATGGTATGAAGTGGCCCGTGATCTTCTACCGGAAAATACAATTTATCTTGATTTTGAAATAACTGAAACTGAACGACTGGTGAAGCTAAAAACAAACCGTGATTTAATGATATAAAAAAAAGCCCCCAATCGGGGGCTTTTTATTTGATTTAACGTTACAATACATGATAAAGACTGATAAGTAATAGAACCACAATGATAATATTACCCCACATCAATCTGCTTTTCAGCTCATCAATATCCCGTCTGTGCTGCTCAAGTTTATCTTCCAGACGCACTATCAGGTGCTCCAGATTCTGTAATCCTTCCTGATACTTATCGATTTTCTTCACCTTCTGCCGATTATCAAGATCGCTGATAAAATGTTTTACAATATCAAAAAAAGCTGACACAAATCCTGCTAATATAACATTGTTGCCCTTTACAGCTATTTCTTTATTCTTTTTCACTTTATTCTCCTTTATTGATCAAAACTTGATTGAAAGCCCAATATGATGGGTTCCATTCAATACAGTATGAGTATTATATCCATAATCAACCATCACACTATAAGCATGAATCCCCGCACCAAAGCTATACGATGCCGGCTGACTTCTGACACCAGCTCTAAGGGTCAACAGATCATGAACTTTGAATTCCACACCACTATGGATCTCAGTCTTCTCACCCTCCACTCCACCTAACCCATAAGTCTTTTTCAACTCGACAGCAGTTATCACATCTGGATAAGGTTCATAAGCTATTCCAATAGTCATCTTCTGGGCAAGTTCCTCATCTTCTTCTTTACCAAAAGCGGGATTATTCAGATTAGTAACCGTAAAACCTAATCTGGTTCTTTGATGCAATATTGCCAGAGCACCCAGATTGATCCCCAGACCAGTCTCGCTACCAAAGCTATCCATATCAAGCGAATACATATTTAAGGAATATCCCACATAGATCTCACTGTGTATATCTTTCAGCAAAGTAAAAGAATGACTCAAATTATAGGTCTTTTCACTCATCAGATTCACATCCAGATAATCCACATCAAGTGACTGCAAACCCAGCCCCAGTACTCCCAAACTGCCAGGAAGCTCATAAGAAAATCCCAGAACTGTAAGTTCCTGAAAATCATTACCAAATACTTTGCAATAGGAAGTTGTCACCCCATTACCTGCCAGAGACAATCCTGCCGGATTATAAAAAACCGCCATTTGATCATTTGATATGGAATAGAATGCACCACCCATTGCCCGTGCTCTTGGGGAAGGTTCATAATCATCAAATATTGCCAGCAGATTAAGACTTAGTGCTAAAACCAGTATAAGAATTATCGTCTTTCTCATTATCTCCCCCTATTTCAAAGGTCCACCGATAACTATCGGCACCTGTGCTATTTTAAGATCACCACTATCCTGTTCCATCACTTCAATATGGCAAATATATAAACCCCAGGGAAGCAGTTCACTATTCCTGTCCCTGCCATCCCACTCATAAGAATTATAACCATTATTACTGGTTATAACCTTATTTTCTGGTGTGAGCATTAATTTTCCTTCAGAATTATAGATGCGCATGATCACCCGATCACCTCGCTGAGCCATGAATACTATCTCCATAGTATCATTATCTGGGTTTGTGTCCCGCTGATAGGGGTCAAATGGATGCGGTTCCACTTTGAGTATTGCCTCATGATCTTTCACGGGATAGAGATAGGTAAGTTGATCATAATAATATACTTCCATGCTGTCATTCTCAGCATAGATCCCAATATAAAGCTGTGTTCCTGATGATTGTCCTGGAATCTCACCATACCATAAATTAATATCCGAGCTGGCCTGCATCATTGGCACAAGATATTCATCACTGCTGTAATCTCGCGTATATAGCAGTGACACCTGCAAATTCGCCATAAATGGGTCAATAACCACTGCCGTGACCAGCAGACTATCCCCTGCCACAGGAGCATTCATCAGATTTATCTCATCAAGAATAATAGAATCATCGATGATCGTAATTGTTATCAGATCAGATTCCACATCATTACCATCATCATCTTCAGCTGCTATCGTGCATTCATAGTAGTATTCCCGATTAGCAAGTCCCTCAAGAGTATATTTATATATATCACCGGGAATTGGATTCATCTGGTTCGTATGCCAGTCACCTGTTGTTTCACTGATCACGCGCCAGGTTATATCTGCTGAAGTTATGATCCCATCATAATCCACAATACTTGCCAAAACTTCAATATCCTGATCAACTGTTGGAAATGCAGGATCCGTGCTAACAGATTCGATAATGGGATCTCCCATCACGATAAAATCTGCTGCACTCCTGGGATTTATACCATATTCATCAAAATTATAATCTACAGCTCCCACTACATAATAGAACTCATCTCCCATATGTACAGTTCCATATGAATATATACCATCATCGATCTGACATTCACCGCTGCCGTCATCCACATACCACTGTCCATAATTATCTGGAGTTCCACTTACTTCTGCCATACTCACTTTCACCAGGCAGCCTTCATAAGCTTCTTCGTTGGCAATATCATTAGTACTGGCTTCCACTGGCTCAGGTACTGGATTACCAGTACTGAGTATATTAAGATTATTTATATTGCTCAACTCTGTGAAATCATAATATTCAAGTACTTCGGCTGTAAATTCCACCTCATCACCCACTTCTACGATATAATCATAGTTAAAGCAGAATATACCTTTCCAGGCTCCACCTTCGGGATCACTGATAAAAAACCGATTGCTGTTTCCCGATGAATAAAATCCTGTGGCAGTTACTATACCGCTTACGGTTACTATTTGTCCAAGCAGAGGTGAATCACCTGAAGAATCTTCAGTATATTGGATCTCATATACAGTTACGGCTGACATTAATGCTGGCAACAGCATTAATAATACTAAAAAAATAAGTCTGGAAGACTTCCAGATTTTCATCTTTCCTCCAATGTTTATACTTTCTATGATACTAATTTTCCGCTATCTGCTCTTTATGTTCCTTATCAAAAAATAGATAAAAAAGAACAAGCAAACTTACTCCGACCACTATTGAACTGTCAGCCACATTAAATACCGGCCACCTTTCCATAATGAAATCTGGAAAGTCACAGTTGATAAAATCAGTTACTTTACCCAGCCAAATTCTGTCAATTAAATTGCCAGTTGCTCCTCCCATGATCAGGGAGAAACCAACCGCCTCTATCTTCTTATGGGTTTTAATAACCAGGAAGCTTAAGGCCAGAATTGCCAAAAATGTTATTGCTGAAAAAAGTATGCGATTTAATCCAATATTCCCCAAAGTAAAGCTGAATGCTGCTCCAGTATTTTGCACAAATGTTATCCATAAATATTTGGGAGTGATCTTCCAGCTCTCACCGGGATACATATTATTTCTGATATAAATCTTGCTAATCTGATCAAGAATGACCACGATCAAGGGTATCAGAAAATATTTTCTCTTCCTCATCCGCGTTTCTTGCTCCGCTTTTCATCTTCATTTTTGCAGTCAATACAATAACGGGCATAAGGAATTGCGCATAATCTCTTTTCGGGAATATGCTTTCCGCAAATCTGGCATAATCCGTAACTCTTATCATAAATACGCTTCAATGCCTTATTTAATTTACGCAGCTTTTCTATCTCACTGTTCAAATAATAAACACGCTTTTCTGCATAAATTGTATCTGTGCCCATATCTGCCTGATGAAGTGAGTAGGATGACAGGTCTCCACTACTCTCTCGCTGACTATTCCTTTGCATATCATTCAATTCTCTAATCAAATCTTCTGATGATTTCCTTTCATTAAGGATTTTTTCTTCAAATTTCTTGAGCTTTTTTTCCGATAAGACTTTTTCTGACATAATTCACCTTCTTCTATAGGGGTTTAGTTTTATTTCTTTTATTATTGATTCCAGTTTGTGCTCATTTCCTGCTGCATGACGTCTGATCTCTTCCTGAGTATGGGCTTCACCATGGAATATATTACTTAGATTTGTAACTGCCGATAAGGCAATAATTCTTAAACCTGAATGAATTCCAACTATTACTTCCGGTACTGTGGACATCCCCACCAGATCTGCTCCCCAGTTACGCATCATCAGGCATTCTGCCCTCGTTTCAAAACTGGGTCCATTCACTGCTATATATACGCCCTCAGGCAGTGAAAATTTATTCCTCTCAGCTATCTTCTGCAATTGTTCACGTAATTCTGTATTATAGGTATTATGAAGACTCGGGAACCTTTCCCCCAATCGGTCATCATTTGTACCTATCAAAGGATTATTTCCCATGAAATTTATATGATCTTTGATCACTACCAGTTCACCGGGAAGCAGAAATGGATTCAAACTTCCGGCTGCATTGGTCAATATCAGTGTGTTTATCCCTAACGCCTTCAGCACCAGGATCGGATAGGTGATCTCTTGCATACTGAATCCTTCATAATAATGAAGCCTTCCCTGCATGATAACTACCGTTTTGTCCCCGATCTTACCAATTACCAGACGTCCCTTATGCGATGGAGCAGTCGATACTCCAAATCCAGGTATATCCTCATAAGGTATGATCACTGCATCTTCTGTTCTTTCTGCCAGAGCATTTAAGCCAGTGCCCAGAACAAGCCCCAATTCAGGTTGCAGTTTTGTTTTACTGTGAATATATTCAACGGACTTTTTTATTCTATCAACCATTTTTGATCACTCTATAACCCTGCAATCACTCGCTGCAGGATCGAGATTAAAATGATCGCTATTATCGGTGAAAAATCTAGCGTCGATTTCGGCAGATATTTTCTGATCTGTTTCAGAAAGGGCTCTGTGATACTGATCAAAAAACGGTATATCGGATTATTGGGCTTTATCGTAAACCATGATAATATCGCCCTGATTATAATTGCAAATGTATATAGATCTAATGCTCTATATATTAAATAGGTAAAAAATCCACTTTCCTGCATTACTTTGTCTCCTCGCCTGATTCTATTACTTCATGACAATTTCTGCATCGCGCTTCATATATTTCATCTGCTCCTACCAGAACAGTATCTGTTCCACCATGTAAACGCTGCGTCCGGTTTGCCGGATTTCCGCATTTTACGCAAATTGCCAGATTCTTGGTCACATATTCTGCTATTGCCATTAATGCCGGCATCGGTCCAAAAGGTAAACCCCGATAATCCTGATCAAGACCAGCAATAATCACACGCTTTCCTGCGTCTGCAAGCTCCTGGCACAATTCCACTATCTCATCACCAAAAAACTGCACTTCATCAATTGCCACCACCTCGGTATCCAGTTCCACCAAACCGCTTATTTCGTGAGCGCTGCTCACTCGTACAGATGACGCCTTCATCTGGTTATGAGATACTATGTATTCCGTCTCATATCGGTCATCTATCTCTGGCTTGAATACCTGGCACTTTTGCTGCGCATATTGCGTCCTGCGCACTCTGCGTATCAGCTCTTCAGTTTTACCACTGAACATACTGCCCGTTATCACTTCAATCCAGCCACTCGAACTTCTTATCACATTCATATTAATCCTCAGCAGAACAGAATTTTTTCCAATACTTCTAAATGTCAATCTATTTTCACTTAATATAGTATCTTATACACTTTTATTGCCACCTCTCCAGATGCAAATCTTTAGCATGAAATCTCTAACGTAAGCAGGAATTATTTATCTCTTGAAATATCGCTTCAATTTAAGAATTGAGAAGGATCAGATTTAAAACTTTGCATTGTCGGATTTGGCATTGAGCGGTGTCAAATCAAACATTTTGTATATGCAGATCTTCCCATTCAACTCGCATTTCAAATAGTTATATTATTATTTTACGGCTTTTCAGTATCTATTTTAAGACTTCCAAGTGCGAAACAGGTGTAACAACAAAGCACAATATAACAAAAAAATGTCACTACGTGCTTTGTTGTTCCACTTCTTACTTATAAATAGACATCTAATAGCCTTAATATTATATTTTCGTGATACTTATGTAAGTGTTATGCAAGTTTACATAATATTTTTGTGATTTAAGGAATATTTTTATACTTTTCGCATTTTTCTATGAGATTCGTTTGTTTAATACATTTGTCATCAGGATAAACAGTGTTAACAGGGATAATGAAACATTAAAAGCTCAGGTTATTTTTACATGGATTGCATGCTCATTGACAAAAATATTGCCAGCATTTAGAGAATAATCAAAACTGACATATAAGATTCAATGAAGGAGAATATAGTGGATACAAGAAAGAGACTTTTTGATCGG
>JAVCDJ010000085.1 GCA_030765845.1 Candidatus Stygibacter australis | reverse complement strand
CCCCTTCTGGGATGACCTTAGTCAAGGTTATGTGTATTATTGGTATGATGAAGATAATCACAGATTTATAATAGAATGGAAAAATATGAGATTAGAATATAATCAAAATCATCGGCAGTACTTTCAGGTAATACTGCGAGACCCGGAATTTTATCCTACTGCCACTGGTGATGGTGAGATCATCTTCATGTATCAACAGATAAATAACTATGATCAGGCAGAAAATTATGCCAGTGTGGGTATTGAAAGTCCAGATAAAACCCAGGGACTGGAAATCACTTTTGCAAATTTCTATCCGGATACGGCACATTCGCTGGGAGATGATAGAGCAATCTTATTCACTCCAGTAGCTCCATCATCAGGTGGTATCATGTATGGCGATGTGGATGCAAATGGAGCTGTTGAAGCCTATGATGCATCTATTATCCTTCAATATTATGTGGGTATAGATCCGGGAGCTGCGGCTCCTCTACCATGGGAAGAATGGCGTATCACCCGCTCAGATGTTGATGGAAATGGAGTTGTGGAAGCCTATGACGGTTCACTGGTGCTGCAATATTATGTGGGTATTATTACTCAGTTCCCAGTGGAACAGCTAAGAAATAAAATAATCAGAAAATAGATGATCGAAACGGGAAAGTCTTGAGGGATTTTCCCGTTATCAATAACCTGGGAGATAGCATGAAAAGATTAATGTGTTTCAGTATTCTTATTCTCTTTCTAAGTATTTTAAATGCCCAGGACGCAAAAATTGACTCTTTACTGAAAATCTCCAAAGAAACTGAAAAGCAGATTAACGAACTGTATAATCAGTATCGAAATGACCCTTTGGCTGATAAGACTTGGGGAGTAGAGTTTAATCTCATTCGATTTATTGCTTGTAATGATGAAACAACTACTCTCAGCGGTGGATTTTCATATTTTGGAAAACCGATGATGGAAATCTACTTTCCCTGGTACTACTATAAACATCATAATGAAGACTATTATTTTTATGATGATGATGACATTGAAACAGGTATTGATAAACTTTTTTATGCAGATGCCCGGATCAGACTCTTTACCGGAAATACCTCAAACGGCTTCTTTATGAGTGGACTTACTCGTTTTGCCTTACTTGAGAGTAGAAATATATGGGACAACCTTCATCATAGTACGACTAAATGGGGAATTGGATTTGGAATCGGCTGGCGTTCATTTTCTTATCGCGGATTCAATTGGGGTTTCAGCCTGAGTATGGGTAGATATTTTACTGGTGAAGAAGGAATACTTAATCAAGGCACGACATCTATGTTTTTCCTGGAAGAAGCCACTAATGACAGTGAAATCTTTTATGACTTAGAATTTCTAAAATTTGGTTTTGCATTTTAATGTTTAGTAGCGGTCTTTGATCTTATTCTGCCAGGTATAAGGATAAAATATTTTGAAATACAGATCCTGCATCTGGTTAAATTTTATTGTTTTGGTAAAACTATATTCGTGACTGTCTAAATCATAGGGTTCTATCTGATATTCATAGATGAATTTAATATTCATCGGCATATCATAGCGAAAAGAAAATGTGTGATAAACCCCCATCCCCACATCCAGATCAGTATCATACACTTTCTGGAAAGTGACATTATAATTCAGGAAAAGGTCATCAAGAATGTATTTTCCCGCTTTGAGTGATAGATTTTCAAGAAGAGCATCAGCAGAATATTTTTTATCCTGATCTTCTGAATTTCCATAAAGATCACTATTTGAAGACAGCAGATTATAGATGAAACTGGTTTCCATCTGGAAATAATCAATATTCAGTAAACGGGTCACATATAACTCAAACTGATTTATTACCGGGTCAATAATGATATTTTCTATCTCTCCACCTGCCGTCTGGATCAGATCATCCTGAAACAGTGACTGGCGCTCTGTATCAGTAATATCATCAAGTCCCCTGCCATATCTGAGCCGGAATAGCTTTTCGGTATCCGTCTGATCATCAGTATTATCACTGGAAAAAGTCATCAGCAGATTATTTGGGAAAACTCCTTCTCTCTCATCTGTAATGGTCAATTGGATCAGGGTTCCGTCAGCTACTTTGCGCTCAAATTCTGCTTTGAGACTTATCTCATTAACCTGAGTATTGAAGGTGATCAGAATATCCTGCACATCCATTTCTGTACCTACTAACTCAATATTACCCTCTTTAGAACTGAAAAAGGCATCCTTAATAGAGAATTTATCGTCCTGATAATTTAGATACAAATAAGAATCAGGTTCAAAATTTATCTCAAAGGGGTATGTCACGTAACGAACATTGTTGTTAACAAAAACGTGCAGATCAAAGTTAAAAGGCAAGCCAGTATAATCATCAAGGTCATCATCAACCTGAGGGAGCACTTTTTTCTGCTTTTTTTTGGTACTCCAGCTTTCTCTGATATCTGCCGTGAAGCTATCTACCCAATTCATAATATTTGAGGTGTCAGGAGGATAGGTGATATCTGTGCTGCTGAAAACAAGGTCTCCCAGCAGTTTAGCTTCCCCCTGATCATTAAACATTCTCAAATAGTGGGAATCCCGACCTCTAATAAGTAGATGAGTAGACGTATTAGGAGCTGTGTATTGGGGCAGATGAAATTCAACTCCCTCTTTCGATGTATAAAGTAATATCTGACCTGTATTTATCATGTGAATATATAAATCCTGATCATTATATCCGACACTATTTTCCATGAGCAATTTTCCTGTTCCCATATCAATATTAAAATTCTGTACAGTGAGAACATTGTCAGCAATACTCATTTCAATATTGATATTTTTGAAGGTCTGCTTCTGGTCTTTAAGCAAGAGTTTTGTACCTTTAATATCTATTTTACTGTCATAGATCTCAAAGCCATTTTCTCCCATTGCCAGATTCAGGTTGAGCTTGCTTTGGCTTTTACCCTCTTTGATATAACTGATATTATTCTGCAAAATTCGTAAAAGGTCTCCACTGAATTCCAGATTGAGTCTGTCACTGCTGGGATAAGATCTGGAATTTAGGATATTAAAACCAATACTACCGGAAGCTTTTAGAAAATTTGCCCGTCCCTCTTTGAGATGAAGGTTTCTGATCACCAGCAGGCTGTCTTTCTGGCTGATATCAACTTCTACATTATGTATCCAGATACCACCATAATTGAATTTCTCACCTTCCATTTCCAGATCAAAACTTGCTCCTTGAGAGGAATAATTATATCCAAGATTACCTCTTCCTGTTCCAATAACTTCGCTTTCAGGGAATATTCTACTAAGATCAAAACTGGGCAGATCAGCATTTAGATCGATTTCCAGTTCAGGGAAAAATGTAAGATAGCCCAGAACAAATCCCAGGTCTTTTTTTT
>JAVCDJ010000084.1 GCA_030765845.1 Candidatus Stygibacter australis | reverse complement strand
GCGGGACAGAAAATGATTATCGAAGAAGCAAAAGAAAAGGGGTTAAACCGGATAGTAATAGCATCTTGTTCACCTCATTTTCATGAAAAAACCTTTAGATCAACTATGCAGAAAGCAGGATTAAATGAATTTGTTTTAGAATTGGTGAACCTGCGAGAGCATTGCTCCTGGCCCTATAAAGACCAGCCGGAAGAAGCAACGAAAAAAGCAAAAGACCTGGTTCTGGCAGGAGTGAACAAAGCGCGGGAAGACTATCCACTTGAGCAGAAAAAAATCAAGATGGGCAAGCGGGTACTTGTGATCGGCGGAGGAATAGCCGGGATACAGGCATCACTTGATCTGGCAGATACGGGTAATGAAGTGTATCTGGTGGAAAAGGAGCCAACAATTGGTGGTAAGATGGCAATTCTTACCAAGACCTTCCCCACCGAAGATTGTTCTGCCTGTATAATTTCTCCCAAAATGGCTGCTGCTCAAGACCATCCTAACATTAATCTGATGACCAATTCTGAGATCGTGAGCACTGTGGGTCACAGACTTCATTTTGAGATTACTGTGGAAAAGAAACCCCGCTACATAAAACCAGAGATTGATATGGATCAATGTCTGATCTGCGAGCAGTGCGTGCAACAATGTCCTGTGAGTGCCCCAAATACGTGGGAGATGGGGATCATGCAGCGTAAAGCAATCTATATCCCGGCAGCTCTGGCAATACCATTCAATTATCTGATAGATGACAAAGTTTGCCTGCACTTCAAAGATGGTTCCTGCAATAAATGTGAAGAAATCTGCCCACAGAAAGTAATTGATTTCAATCAGAAACCGGAAAAAGTACAATTTACAGTAGATAATATAATAGTAGCTACAGGTTATGATACCATTGAGCCTTCAGAGAAGCCGATGTTTGGATATGATAAGCTCAAAAATGTAGTAACTGGTCTGGAGATGGAACGAATAGTAGATCATATCACAGAGAATCCACCCCCCAGACCTGTAGGAAAAAGAGTAGCTTTCATCCAGTGCGTAGGCTCACGTGATGAGCAGATAGGCAGAGAATATTGCTCACGGGTGTGCTGCATGTATGCTGTGAAACTGGCATCTTTATTGAAACAGGCAAAACCTGATAAAGATATTTATATATTCTATACTGACCTCAGGGCGTATGGAAAGGGTTTTGAAGAATATTATAAGCGTGCTCAGCAGCTGGGAATTAAATTCATCAGAGGTAAAGTAGCCGAGCTTCATTCAGTACCAGATAGCGAAAGAGTGCTTTTAACAGCAGAAGATACTTTATCACGTCAGATAATCGAAAGCGAATTTGATCTGGTAGTGCTTTCAAATGGTTTGAAACCTAATGATTCTACCGAAAAGATAGTTAACTTCCTAAAACTTACCAAGAGCTCTGATGGATTCCTGCAGGAAGCACATCCTAAATTTAAGCCGGTAGATACTAATATAGAAGGTGTATTCATCTGCGGAGTGGCTCAGGGACCAAAAGATATTCCTGATACAGTTGCCCAGGCAAGTGCAGCAGCAGCAAGAGTGATGGTTACTCTGGCTCAGAAGGAATTTGATGTAGATCCACAATTAGCCTTTATCACAACAGATATTTGTGATGGGTGCGGGAAATGCGTACCTGCCTGTCCTAAAGATGCTATCATCATGAAAGGTGATAAGGCAGAAGTAGTGGAAGCATTATGTGTGGGCTGTGGGGCTTGTCTGCCTGTTTGTCCCGTGGAAGCTATTGATTTCCATAACAGTTCAAATCTGCAGATGTACTCAAGTATAGATGGAATTCTGGAAGAGAAAAAACCTGGAGATACCAGACTTCTGGTATTTGCTGATAATACATGTACTTATCGTCTGGCTGATGCTTTGGGTATCAGAAAGATGAAGTATGATATTGATACACGGATACTGCGTGTGCCCAGTTCTTCACGTATTTCGCCAAGTCTGATCGTATATGCCTTTAAGAAAGGTGCTGACCTGGTGATTTTGGGAGATTGCCCATCAGCAAGTTCATTATTCCCCTGGAGTAAGGATGTGGCTGCGCAATCAATAGCACATGCAAAAGCAAAACTTGCTGAAGCAGGAATTGCTGATGAAAGGATTTTCTTCAGTGAATTTACAGCCGGTGATTTGCAGAAATTTATCAGCATGATCACGGATCTATCAGCAAAAGTGAAAGCTGGAGAGCCAATAACTGACCAGCAGCGAAGCAAGTTATAAGAGGTAATTATGAAAAAAATAGTATTAAATGAAAAGACCTTGGAATTTCAACGCAAAGTGGAAGAATTATCTGGAGAGAACACTGCGATGTGTGATCAGTGCGGTACCTGTTCAGGAGGCTGTCCCTTTGTGGAAGAAATGGATATCACCCCAGCCCAATTGATGCGTAAAGTGATGCTGGGACAGGATGATGTGCTGGAATGTGATACATTATGGATATGTGCCACCTGCAATACCTGTACCGTGCGTTGTCCTCGAAAACTGGATGTATCCAAAATAGCAGAAGCTCTGCGTCAAATCATACTGAGAGATGAGATCAATAATCTTGATATCGATAATTTACCTAAAGAAGTTTTGAAAGAATTACCGCAGATAGCATTGATCGCTGCCTTGCGAAAACTAAGTTCATAGAATATAATAAGGAGAGATAAAAGTGAAAATACCATATTTTCCAGGTTGCTCATTAAAGACTTATGGCAGCAGTTTTGAGAAATCTGCCATTGCTTCTGGAGCAGCACTGGGTATTGAATTTGTAGAGATTCCCCGCTGGAACTGCTGCGGAGTTGTTTCTTCTCTCACAAGTGATGATTTGATGCACCATCTGGCACCTGTACGCAACATGATCAGGGTATTAGAGATGCAGGATGATAAGATGGTGGATACAGATAACAAAATGCTCACACTCTGCTCAATGTGTATGAATACACTCAAAAGATCAAACCTTAAGATGCGTGAACATGCCGATGAACTGGAAACGATCAATGATTTTATGTATAAGGAAGACCGGCAATATGATGGCAGTCTGGACGTAGTGCATTATCTGGAAATATTAAGAGACTACGGGTTTGATAAAATAGCTGAGAAGGTGAAAGTGCCTTTGAAAGGATTAAAAGTAGCTCCATATTATGGTTGCATGCTGATACGCCCTAAAGAAGTAGGAATTGATGATGCCGAAGAACCTGTAATTATGGAAGATTTTATCAAATCTCTTTCCGCTGAAGCTGTGGATTGGCGTTCTCGAAAAACTTGCTGCGGCAGCTATTTAACCGTTAGTAAGGAAAATATCGTAATTAAACTAACCAGAAAGATACTGGAAGATGCCCGGGCAAATGGTGCAGACGTGATAGTTACAAGTTGTCCTTTGTGTGCCTTTAATCTGGATAACCGTCAAGCATTGATCCAAATTCAAAATCCCAGCTTTGAACCAATACCAATTCTGTATTTCACTCAGCTTCTGGCAATTGCTCTGGGACTTGATATCAATGAATTTGGCTTTGAGCAGAATAAAGTGGACGGAATGCCGATATTAAATCAAAAAATATTTAAAAAATAAAAATCTATGGAGGTCATTGACGATGGCAGTAGAGCAAAAGATGATTACTGTTTATATAATGGGTGAACCCCAACTGGTACCGGAAGGTTCCACGATTATCATGGCTTGGGAATATGCCGGATTTCAGTTGAAAAAAGGACTGGGCTGCCGGGAAGGATTCTGCGGAGCCTGTGCCACAGTTTATCGAGAAAAGGGAGATTTTAAACTTAAAGGTGGATTAGCCTGTCAAACAGTGGTCACTGATGAGATGTCTCTGGTGCAAATACCATTTGTGCCGGCAGAGAGACCGCGATATGATCTGGCAGAATTAAAACCCGATGTTAATACATTCAAAGAACTTTTTCCCACAATATTCCGTTGCGTAGCCTGCAATACCTGCTCCAAAGCATGTCCCCAGGACATCAAGGTTATGGATTACATCCAGCAGCTTAAGCGTGGTGATATTGCAGCAGCAGCATCTACATCATTTGACTGCATTCGCTGCGGTTTATGCGCTTTGCGCTGTCCGGCTGATATTGTGCAATTCAATGCTGCCACTCTGGCACAGAGATTGTATGGTAGATACCTGGCGAAACCGAGTCCGGAACTGGCAGATCGGCTGCAGGAAATAGCAGACGGCAAATTTGATACGGAAATCGAAGAATTGAATAATATGGGTCATGATGATCTGGTGAAGAAGTATTATTCCCGCGAAATGAAGATTAGATAAGTATTGGGAGGCAATAAATGTATCCAGAATATATGATGGAATCAATTAAAAAAGTAGAAGCCACTAGGGCAAAAAGGCTGGCAATCGCCAGAAAACAGGGGAAACAGGTGTATCCTCCCATGAACGAACAGGAGCGTGAAAACATCCTGGAATCCTATCATCCAGATTATAAAACAGACGCTTTGCGAGAAATGCGGATTGGGGTAAATAAGGGTGATATGATCATCAATGAAGTAGTGGACATCATGGAATCTTATCCCCGCAATAGAGCAAGTGAATTAGACCTTTCAAAAGTTGATTATGAAACTGATGTGCTGGTAATTGGTGCAGGTTCAGCCGGACTTTCTGCTGCGATTGAAGCAGATAGAAAAGGGGTGAAAACTCTTCTGGTGACCAAGCTTAGACTTGGTGACAGCAATTCCATGATGGCTCAGGGTGGTATTCAGGCTGCTGATCAAAGAGATGACAGCCCCACGCTTCACTATCTGGATGTAATCGGTGGCGGTCATTTTGACAATAAGAAAGAGCTGGTGGAAGCACTGGTGATGGATGGTCCAAAATCTATCAAATGGCTGGAAGACCTGGGAGTGATGTTTGATAAAGATGATGATGGCAGAATGACAGTGAAACCAGGTGGTGGAACTTGCCGTAACCGCATGCACTCCACTCGTGATTATACAGGTGCCGGTATCTGCCGTGTCCTTCGAGATGAAGTATACAGCAATGCCCAGAACGTGAAATATCTGGAATATACCTCAGCTACTGAACTTATCCTTGATGATAAAGGTCAGGTAGCCGGGGCAGTATTATATCATATCGAGCTCAAAGAATATTTTATTGTGAAAGCTAAAACAGTGATAATCGCCACTGGTGGCTTTGGCAGATTACATATACGAGGATTTGAAACTACTAACCATTACGGTGCTACCGGAGATGGACTGGTATTAGGTTATCGCGCTGGTGCTAACCTGATGTTTATGGATTCTGTGCAATATCATCCCACGGGAGCTGTATTCCCTGAACAAATAGTGGGATTTTTATGTACCGAAAAGATCAGATCTATTGGTGCTCAACCCGTGAATGAAGCCGGGGAACTATTTGTTTATCCGCTTGAACCACGTGATGTGGAAGCATCTGCCTTTATCCGCGAATGCGAAGAAGATCGGGGAGTAACAACTCCTTCAGGCTTAAAGGGTATCTGGCTGGATAGTCCCCTGATTGAAGAACTTTCTGGCGAAGGTACGATCGAGACAACTCTTCCCGCTATGCTTAGGCAATATGAGAGATTTGATATCGATATTCGCAAATATCCCATGCTCGTCTTCCCCACTCTGCATTATCAAAATGGCGGACTGGAGATCAATGAAAACGCAGAAACCACTGTCCCCGGACTCTATGTAGTAGGTGAAGCTTCTGGAGGAATTCATGGCAGAAACCGTTTGATGGGAAATTCTCAGCTCGATATTATCGTATTTGGTAGAAGAGCAGGTATTCATGCAGCGGATAAAGTAATATCAGGAATCGAACTTGGCGAACTTACCTTAAAGCATGTTGATGAATATGCTAAAGAAGTAGATAAATTAGGTATTCCAAAGAACAGGATATCACCAATTATTTTACCGGATTACATTCCTGACCATGTGAAAGCCAAACAAATGACAGAAGAATATCTGGGTACTTTGGTAAAATAAAATTTATGCAAAATAGATGAAACCCAGACCAGGGATGGTCTGGATACAACAAAAAAAGCGACCAGAAATGGTCGCTTTTTTTAGTTATAGACTATTTCTTTTCCTTATCAATCGCAAGCTGCTTCAAATACTTAAAGGTCTTGTCAATCATGTGGAAACCCTTATAGGCTTCACCAATCCTGAAATTGATATTTAACTCTTCTGAATTAGTGATATCCTTAGGAGCTGCAATTCCATAAGAATACAGCATCTCCTGATCGTTATATATCTCATCCAGTTTAAGCTGAGCAGATTTATGCTCTGGATCAAGATCCACCACTTTCTGGAAATGCTCCAGAGCCCTGGCAATCTGCATATCAGCTAAATAAGCAAGTGCAAGATTATAATGCACAGAAACAATGGTATCATCTTCAGCCAGAATCCGCATAAGGCATTCTATTGCTTTTCCATACTTGCCTTTCACCTTATATGCAAGGGCCAGGTTATAGCAGCCCAGGGTATTTTGAGGCATCTTGCTGCGAAGGGTCTCAAATGTATCAATACTCTTCTGAATTCTGCCGGTATGATAATATGCCAGACCCATCCAGTAATATGCCATATCAAGCTGAGAGCCCTTTTCAACCAGATTGCTGAGGATGTTGATCGCCTTACTGAATTTGGTTGCCCGGTAATAGGCAATACCCAGCCGATAGAGAACCATGCAGTTATCTGCATCACGCTCTATCTCCATTTCATAATTCTTAACAGCATTATCAACATCTCCTTTAATGTAATACATCTCTCCTAAGGTTGCATAGATATCAGCATAGTCAGGATCTTCTTCCAATACCTCATTATATAGTTTGATAGCATCATCCAGAAGTCCTTTCCTCATGAAGTCTTCAGCTTTATGATATAACTGATTTAAGTCTTTCATTAATTATTGACCTCCTCTGATCTGTTTTATTGCCCAATCACGAGATTCTTCCAGGAAGTCCTGGGGTACATTTTCTATGAAGCCGTTACTGACCATTGAGTTTGTGAGTTCCCGTGAATAATCAATTTCCTTTTTAGCAGCATTAAATACTTCTTCCCTGGTCAATTGCACTCTTGCCACACCATCTTTGATCGCCTGCATGGCAACATCGGCAGCTTCCTGACAGAATATATCAGGTTCATCCATCTTGGGGATAATGTCATCTGGAGTGATGCCTCTTCGTTCAGCATAATTTGCCAGAGAATATGAAGCAGCAATCGCCATATTATCAGTGATCTTTGAAGCTCTCACAAGTAAAGTTCCCTTTAATATTCCCGGGAATCCTATCGAATTATTGACCTGATTAGGAAAATCTCCTCTACCCGTAGCTACAATAAAAGCACCAGCTTCTTTTGCTGCATAGGGATATATCTCCGGAACGGGATTGGCGCATACAAATACTATTGATTTTGCAGCCATTTTACTGATCCATTCCTGCTTAATAGTCCCTGGCCCGGGTTTGGATAATGCTATCAATACATCTGCTCCTGTCATGGCTTCAGCGATAGTACCAATTCTATTCGGATTAGTCTGCTGGCAAAGATCCCATTTCCGGTAAAATTCCGGCTTGGATTCTATGTCACTACGTCCAGTATGAAGCGAACCTTTGGAATCAAACATCACCATTTTCTTAGGATCAGCTCCTGCTGCCAGAATAAATCTGGCGATAGTTGTATTAGAAGCACCGGCTCCATTCATTACTATTCGTACATCTCCGATCTTCTTATCTGCCAGTTTAAGGGCATTGATCAAACCTGCCAGAGTAACGGATGCAGTTCCCTGAGCATCATCATGCCATACGGGTATACTGCATTCTTCACGAAGAGTATCAAGCACTTTATAACAATTAGGCTGAGATATATCTTCCAGATTTACTGCTCCAAAGCTGGGTGCAGCCATTTTCACGAATTCAATTATCTTATCAGGATCTTTCTTTCCCTGGGCATTTGTGCTATCCACGCATAATGGCACGGCATCCACGCCACCCAGATATTTCATCAGATATGCTTTTCCTTCCATCACACCCAATCCGCCTGAAGGAGTACAATCCCCATCTCCCAGCACACGAGTGGAATCACTCACAACTGCCACCAGATTACCTCGGTTTGAAAGCTCATAAGAGGTAAGATTATCATCCCTGATCGTGGTTGATACCATTGATACCCCTGGTGTGTACCACACATTAAACCAGTTAAATCCAGGCACGGGCACCTTTGGGACTACCTGGATCTTACCACGGTAAAATTTATGTGCCACAAGAGATAGTCTTTTCAAAAACAGGGTTTTAGCTTGTGCCTTTTCTTCATTAGAAAAATCCGCCGGAAATATTTCGTCGATGTTAGAAATATCCATTTTCACTTTCATCATCTTCCTCCAGTATATTTATTATTCTCTATTTTTTATAATCTTCCACGCCTTTATCATACAGATCACCGCCCTGGCAATCACTTACTACTATCAAAGGCATATCTTTTACAACCAGTCTTCTCACTGCTTCCGGACCCAATTCCGGAAAGGCTATCACTTCTGCTTCAGTAATGGTCTTTGCCAGAAGTGCCGCAGCGCCACCAGTAGCACCAAAATATACTCCGGTATACTGCTTCAATCCTTCCTTTACTTCCGCTGATCTTGGTCCCTTACCTATCATTCCTTTCATCCCTACTTTCATAAGGTCTATCACAAAAGGATCCATTCGGTAGCTGGTGGTAGGTCCCGCAGCACCGATCACTTGACCTGGCTTTGCTGGAGAAGGTCCCACATAAAATATCACACTTCCATCCGGATCAAAGGGTAATTCTTTTCCTGCTTTAAGTAGATCCACCAGTTTCTGATGAGCAGAATCACGGGCTGTATAAATAACTCCACTGAGTGAGATTTGATCTCCAATCTTTAAACTTTTAACATCTTCCTGCTTTAGGGGGGCATTTAATTTTATCATTATATTCACCTCACAAAATAAATGTCTTTTCGCGGTTAGCATGGCATTGAATATTCACTGCAACGGGAAATGTGGCAATATGTCGGGGATATACTTCAATAAAAAGGTCGATTGCTGTGACCCTGCCACCCAGTCCGGCAGGTCCAATTCCCAGATTATTAACTTCTTCCAGCCATTCCTTTTCATATTGTGCTATCTTAGGGTCAGGATTGCGGTTGCCGATGGGACGTAACAGAGCCTTTTTTGCCATATAAGCCACATAATCAAAAGTTCCACCTACACCCACACCTACGAAAATAGGAGGACAAGGATTACCACCAGCATTTTTCACAGTCTCAATAACGAAGTCCTTGATACCCTGCACTCCATCAGCAGGTTTCAGCATCTTAATGCGGCTCATATTCTCTGATCCGCCACCTTTGGGCATCAGGGTGATCCTCACTTTGTCACCTGCCACGATATCAGTATGTAGTATTGCCGGTGTGTTATCTCCGGTATTAACCGGATTAGTGATAGGATCCCTCACGATTGATTTCCTCAAATAGCCTTCAGTATAACCGGCAGCAACACCCGCATTTACAGCATCCTTAAGTAAACCGCCGGTAAATGATACTTCCTGACCGATTTCCATAAAGACAACTGCAAAGCCAGTATCCTGGCAGATCGGGGTAGCTTCATTGCGAGCGATTTCCACGTTTTCCAGCAATTGCTTAAATACTGCCTTTCCTACCGGAGATTCCTCTTTCGCCAGTGATCTTTCAAAACTCTCCACCAAGGAGTCATTCGCTATTGTACTTGCTTCAATAGCCAATTTCTTAATGATCTCGGTGATCTCTTTGACATCTACTTTCCTCATAACTAACCTCTCTTATTTATTGTGAATTGCTTTATTTCATTAATTCAGCTATAGCACTTCCAATCCTGGCTGGTGACATGGCAACCTTCACTCCGGCTTCCTGCAATGCAGTTATCTTTTCCTGAGCAGTTCCTTTGCTTCCGGCAATTATCGCCCCGGCATGTCCCATTCGCTTGCCTTTAGGAGCCGTCTGTCCCGCTATAAAAGCAGCAACCGGTTTGGTTACATGCTCCCTGATATATTCCGCTGCCCGGATCTCCAGCTCTCCGCCTATCTCCCCTATCATCACAATGCCATCAGTAGCATCATCAGCTTCAAATAATTTCAGAAGGTCAATAAAATCTGTCCCGATGATCGGATCTCCACCAATACCCACTGCCGTTGATATTCCCATTCCTGCTTTTACTACCTGATTTGCTGCTTCATAGGTCAATGTACCGGATTTAGAAATTACTCCTATTCTGCCTGGCTTAAAAACAAATCCGGGCATTATGCCTATCTTAGCTTCTCCAGCAGTTATGATCCCTGGGCAATTGGGCCCTATCAACACGCAGCCCTTGCTTTTGATATATTTCTTGGCATACATAACATCCTGAACGGGGATACCTTCAGTGATGCACACAATCAGCTCTATTCCTGAGTCTGCTGCTTCCAAAATGGCATCTGCGGCATAAACCGGCGGCACAAATATCAGAGACACGTTTGCTTTTGTGCTCTGCACAGCATCTTCTACAGTATTATATACAGGTTTCCCCAAATGGCATTGACCACCCTTCCCGGGGGTTACCCCAGCAACTATATTCGTGCCATACTCAATGCACTTCTGAGCATGAAAAGTCCCTTCTTTACCAGTAAATCCCTGAACTACTACCCGTGATTCCTTATTTACTAATATGCTCATGCTCTATCTCCTTCCGCTGATTTCACTGCCTTACGGGCACCGTCCTGTAGATCCTCTGCTATCAATATCTGACGGATATTAGCCTGCTTCAATATCTCCCCCGCTTCTTCCGCATTAGTGCCATCAAGCCGTACGATCACCGGCACCTGCACATCTATTTGACGCGTAGCTTCCAATATTCCATTGGCAATTCTATCGCATCTCACAATTCCACCAAATATATTCACCAATATTGCCTTCACATTCTTATCCCGCAAAATAAGCTCAAATCCGCGTGCCACAGTTTCAGCACTGGCATTTCCTCCCACATCAAGGAAATTCGCCGGCTCTCCACCTTCCAGCTTGATAATATCCATGGTGGACATTGCAAGTCCCGCACCATTCACGATGCAGCCCACATTGCCATCCAGCTTCACATAACTTAAATCATATTTTCCCGCTTCCAGTTCCGCTGCATCTTCTTCTTCTTCATCCCGCATGGCAGCTATTTCCGGATGCCGCATAAGAGCATTATCATCAAAATTAAGCTTTGCGTCTAAGGCAATAAATTCCCCGTCAGGCTTCAATACCAGTGGATTGATCTCTATAAGGCTGGCATCGGTCTTCTGATATGCCTCAAATAATGGTATCATTATCTTATTGAATTCCTTCATCTCTGCTTTATTCAATTTTAATCCATAGGCAAGCTTGCGCAGATGATAACCTTTCAGTCCTGTAATTGGGTCAACACCTACTTTGATTATCTTCTCAGGAGTTTCCGCGGCGACTGTCTCAATATCCATACCACCTTCAGTGGATGCCATGATCACAGGCATCTCACGCCGTCTGTCCAGCACTATTCCCAGATAGTATTCCCGCTCAATATCGATTGCTTCCTGAATGTATAGCTTTCTTACTACCTTCCCGGCTCCCACTGTCTGATGAGTTTTTAGTGTCATGCCCAGCATTTTTTCTGATTTCTCAAATACCTCGTCCAGACTCATTGCGAACTTGATCCCGCCTGCTTTCCCTCGGCCTCCAGCGTGTACCTGAGCCTTCACAACCCAGTTCTCACTTCCAAGTTCTTTTGCCTTATGACGTGCTTCTTCCGGGGATGTTGCTTTACTGCCTCGCGTAACTTTTACGCCAAAAGAATGTAATAATTTCTTCGCCTGATATTCATGGATATTCATTTTATTCCCTCTTTTTGCTATTAATTGCAATTTTAGAATATTTTTCTTTTAGTCAAGAACTAATTTGTTTATATAAACATAATTTATTCCCGAAGGGTAATGCCCATATCTCCCTGTTAAATATTTTATAGTTATGTTTGTTTACTTCGCTGAGTGTCTTTACCACGTTATCAATGTTTTAAAGATGCAATTATTTCTGCTGCATACCGGGCAATTGCCAGGCAACTGGTGAGTCCCGGTGATTCAATCCCCATCAGATTGATAAATCCCGGTAAACCTTTTGCGCTTTCCTCTTTAATATAGAAATCCCTGAAGCCTTCTCCGGCAGCTTGTAATTTGGGTCTGATCCCCGTATCATCCGGATGCAGTTTTTCTATATCAATATCCAGATATTGAGTCACGCTATCTATAAATTCCTGCTTGTGGCTTTCATCCATGGCATAATCAAGCTCATCCACGTAATAGGCACTGGGACCGAACCGCACTTCTCCGGCAAGATTAAGCGTGAGATGGATTCCCAGGTACATACCCGTGGGATCCGGCATGGGATAGATCAGCTTATCAAGCTGAAATCTCTGTGAGGTTTTAAAATATTCCGCCTTGCACCAGTGCAGTTTCAAGCCGGCAGCTTCTGTATCTATTCCCGCCAGGGACGCTATCTTTTCACATTCCAGTCCTGCAGCATTGATCAGGATCTCTGCCAGGAACTGCTCTCCATTTGTGAAGGTGACCAGGTATTTCTCTTCCACCCTCTTTATCTCACACACTTCATTGTCAAAGAGCAGAAATCCATCATTAGCCCCAAACTCTATCTTCATTGCCCTCATAAATCCATGTGTATCCATGATCCCCGTACAAGGTACCAGCATTCCCATTATTGACTTCACTTCCGGTGCCAG
>JAVCDJ010000083.1 GCA_030765845.1 Candidatus Stygibacter australis | reverse complement strand
AAAAGTCTTTACGGTATGATACATTGAAACTCCCTTCATTGGCACTCCAGTTTCTTTATTCTGAGTACCATTTTGTATGTACCAGTTTAAAGTGCCAACTTTGTACCAGTTTTGAGTGCCATCGACACAGGATATCCCTCTTCAGTTCTAACTGTTCCATCTTCACCTAAAAGTATATATTCTCCATCAAAAATGTAATCATTCACATAATCCATTATTGTTGCTGCGCCATAATAAGGATATAAAATCCCATATTTCATTTTCTCTCTTTCCATTTTTGATATTGGAATTCTCTTATTATCATAGATTTCTACTACTTCACCAAGATTTGTTAATTCCCACTCATCATCCGCTTCCTCAATAAACCACTGCCTGAATAATGTCTCTGCCATTGCTTCTAATGTTTTATTCTGCCGATGAAGAAGATCAATCTTATCATCTAAACTGCTTAATACTTCCGCTATTGCTTTTTGTTCTGTTATTATAGGAATAATTGCATCTATTTTCTCAAAATTACCTTTATTTACAATAGGAACCGCAGTTCCATCTCCTCCATATATTCTTAAGGTTTTATATAAACTAACTAACAGATAATATAGATAATCTGGTGTTATTTTATCTAAATCAGGTACAATCGAATTGATTTGTTGATTAGTTACAACTTCAACACCATTCATAACTATTTTTCCCATATCTGAACCTATACAAGTTACAAGAACTGAATTTTTAGGAAGTACCTTATCATAAAATCTTTCTATACCATCCTTTGAAAGTTTACGTTTACTTGTTAGTGCTACTTTTCCATAAGAGCCATAGTCTGATGGAGTTATAAAAGGCATTTCGTCTCCCCAATCTTTAGGGTTATTTTTTGAGGGTGTTTTACCTGTTATTACAGTGCCTAAATCTCTAATGACAACTTCTTTCCACTCACTCATCAATTTTCACCTTCTCAAGATTTGCCAATATTCTTTTATTCAGTTCTTCTTCTTCTTTTAATTGCTCTTGAAATTCTGCTTTTAATTGCGTAAACCTTTCTTCAAAGTTAAAATCATCCTCTATATCAGCAAGCCCCACATATCGTCCAGGAGTCAAAACATGATCAAGTTCCCGCACTTTTTCTATGCTGGCAGAATTACAAAAACCTTTGATGTCTTTGTACTCTTTTTTATCTACGAGCTGGAGCTCGCAGTTCCCAGCCTTTGGATTGCGCCAATTATGATAAGTCTCTGCTATTAATTTTATATCGTCAGATGATAGCACCTTAGTTCTTCGGTTTATCAAATGCCCCAGTTCTCTGGCATCAATGAAAAGTATCTCCCCGCTTCTATTACGGTATTTTCCACCTGTCTGCGCACCACGCTCAGGGATACCCGTCTGCGCACCGTGTGCAGGCAGACGATTTCTTCTCATAAACCATAAGGAAGCCGGGATTTGGGTATTCAAAAAAAGCTTTGCCGGTAGATTAACCACGCAATCAATCAAATCCGCTTCAATTAGATTCTTTCTTATTTCTCCTTCACCAGATGATTGAGATGTTAATGAACCCTTAGCCAATACAAAACCAGCCTGTCCACCTGGTGCCAGATGATATAAAAAGTGCTGTATCCAGGCATAATTAGCATTTCCCGCAGGTGGTGTTCCATGTTTCCAGCGTCCATCATTTCGTAAAAGTTCACCGCTCCAGTCACTCACATTAAAAGGAGGATTAGCAATAATGTAATCAGCTTTCACGTCTTTATGTGCATCATTCAAAAAGGAACCTTCATTATTCCAGATAACCTGCGAACTATCAATTCCCCTGATCGCCAGGTTCATTTTGCATAATCGCCAGGTAGTCAGATTACTTTCCTGTCCATATATAGAAATATCATTCATCCTGCCTTGACGTTCTTTAACGAACTTCTCTGACTGCACGAACATTCCGCCGCTTCCGCAGCAGGGATCAAATACCCTACCTTTATAAGGTTCCAGCATTGCCACCAGTAATTCCACTATACATCTGGGAGTATAGAACTGTCCTCCCTTCTTCCCTTCAGCTAAAGCAAATTCACCTAGAAAGTATTCAAATACATGACCCAGCAGATCAGCACTCCGCTCCTGAGTTCCACTAAAATCAATATTACTAACCAGATCGATCAATCCTCCCAGACTTGTAGGGTCCAGATTCCTATTTGCATATCCTTTGGGGAGTACACCTTTCAGAGAAGGATTTTCCCGTTCAATGGCATCCATTGATTCATCAACAGTTTTACCAATCGTAGGCTGTTTAGCATGACTGCTTAAAAACTGCCAGCGTGCTGTGTGAGGCACGAAGAAAACATTCTCCGCTTTATATTCCTCTTTATCCTCAGGATCAGCAAATTCATAATCGCCTTCCATAGAATTCAATTTCTTATATAATTCTTCAAAAGCATCAGATATATGTTTTAAGAATATCAAACCCAGTACAACATGTTTATATTCAGCAGCATCAATATTCTTACGCAGTTTATCCGCAGTCTTAAAAAGTATAGCCCCAATATCGCCACTATTATTATCTTTTGCCATTATAAGTCCTTATTAATTTATCAATTCCAGTCAAATTCATTGTCCTTTAAATATCTCCTATATTTCAATAAATACCATACACCATTTATATCATATGTCATAAGATTGAATTATCTTATTTCTTGGCAAGTTTTTTTGTTCATATATATATGGAGTTCATGGATGAGTAATGGGTTAAGGTCGATTTAGCTACAATAATATTTTTTAAAGTTGACATTATTTACCTTTATCGCTATATTAAATTTAATCCATAACTTTTGTGGTTTGGATTTCAGAAATGATCCCTGGTTGAGCTTTAAATGCTTGATCAGGGATTTTTTAATCCACCTACTATTTCTCACCTTCGCTTCGACACTTTGGCATTATCGATGTACTCCAAAGCTGGCATTTGGCACTATACTGGCAATAAAGGGGCAATAAGTAGGCAAGGCAAGCCGGCACGGCATGACATCTATATGTTATGCCGATCACCATTGCCTTGCCTACTTATTACCTAAGGGTTGCCTGGGGGTTGATATGTCAGTGATAAAACGAGTCAATTTATGTAATCTGATTAGAGGTAGTATTTATCCGCAAATAAAAAAAATACTGTGCAGATCGTTGCAGATTGCTGCAGATCGTTGCAGATTTATGAAGCGTTAAGTGATTGGGAAATAAAGGGGTTGACAAGATTTTGGTCAAGAGTGAACAGTGAACAGTGAAGAGTGAGAAGGGGTGAAAATAATTGAATCAGCCATAGGCTGACAAGAATGTAAAAAGGAAGAGTAATATGGTTATCAGTCGTGTAGTCTTGAAGTCGTGCAGTAGCGTAGTCGCTAAGCTGGAGGCTTATCATGCAAATTAGAGTAAATGGGAATAATGCTGCATTTGTGGAGTGCTTTTGTGAGATACATGGTCGCTTTGGAAATAAGGTATTTCGGTGGAAGCGTAACGGGCAGCCTTGGGTTTATGAATATAAATATAAACCGAAATATGCACCTACAGTACTTAGTCGGCGAACTGTATGCATAGTGCGTGCTGCTGCGAGTATATCTAATCCGCGTAAAAAGGGTTATAAGGATATTCTGCAGAAAATATATTATTTTACGCCTTATTTTGTCTATGCCGGGGATTATGATTTTACCTGTAATACATTTTTGAAACTCAGTCAGCGGGGGACTTATACCCTTGAAATAGATGGCATGAAAGTAGCGCTTAATCTGGCACCGCGGACTAAGCTTAATTTTGAGTTTGAATATGGTAATGAATATGAGCTCAAGTGCTATCAAAATGGCAGGCAGTATTCCCAGCGGGAGATCATTGTAATTGATGCAGAAGCTGATCTGGAAGAGGTTTACACTAATTGGTTTGCTGAGCATCTGACAGAAATACTTACCTGGCAATTACCGTATTTTGGGAAGAAGAAAGTTTACCGGAGAGGGATCATTCCACCAGTGTGGTTACAATACATAGTGGGTAAAACGGAAAATGGGATAATATACCGGAGCAGTTTCCGGGAGCGGTTTCAGTATTCCAGGCAGCCTTATGAACATAGTCACACGGAGCAGGGGGATTATTTTTATACGGCACAGAAACAGGTAAATGGCTGCTGGAAGGAGGCTGCAGTGGAATTCAGGCAGGTGTGGGAGAAGTACCATCTCAGGTGGTTTGATGCGAATTACAGGAAGAACTGGAAGATAGTCAGGCAGCACAATCTGTGGAGTAAACTGATATTCCGAGCAGGAGGGATACTAGGGTTTGACCTGGAAGAGCTGTCACCCGATAACTGGCTGCCAGGAGTGGAAACTCTGGGTGATCTGCTGGAAGTGTGTGGCATGGGGATTTATGGATTGAGCACTACTGAATGTAGTGTCAGAATTTTTAATTTTGAGTTATGAATTTTGAATGG
>JAVCDJ010000082.1 GCA_030765845.1 Candidatus Stygibacter australis | reverse complement strand
TTTAGATAACGACATACTATATAACAATAACTTACGATGAAATAATGATCAAATATGTCACTTTAAGTCGAAAGATGGGCTAACATGCCGATCAATATCTGGATGCAGAACACTACATTAGATAATTTGAGTGGTGGCTGGGTGCCTGCCACTGATATGACACAGGTATTTAGTGGCACCTTAGATTTTCCAATTGGCATTAATGAGATCATGGTTGATCTTATTGAGCCCTTCATTTATGAAGGACAAAATGTGATCGTATTTGTGGAAAGAGTGATGGATACCCAGTATTACAGTACAGGAGATACTTTCTATTATACAGATACTCAGTATACTGACCGCTGCATCTGGGCACAGAGTGATTCAGATGATTATGATCCTTATAACCCACCTACAACCATCAATTATTTGAGCAGTAATCCCAATACGATGATGTTCATTAATATAAGCGGACTGGGATCCCTGGAAGGATATGCCTATAATCAAGTTACAAATGAACCTCTGGAAGGTGTACTGATTGATCTAATAGAACAAAGAGTTCATACTTTCACAGATGCAAGTGGACATTACAACTTCCCGGGACTCTTTGAAGGTACATATGAAGCTCATGCAACTCTTTTTGCTCACAGTGAAGATATTGAAACTGTGGTAATAGTAGCAGATGAGACAACTAACCAGGATTTCTATCTTACTCCTGCTACAGATGTGGAAGTTACTGGACGTGTAGTAGGTTCCGATTATCCGGATATTGGTCTGGGAGGTGCTGAAGTAACTCTGAGCGGAATGGGAGTTCATGAAGGTATCACAGATCCAGATGGCTACTTCCTGATAGAGGATGTTTTCTCTTCTAATACTTATCAGATTACAGTTGTAGCAGAAGGCTATGAAGTACTGGTAGGCGAAGCAGTGATTGGTGAAACAAATACTGATCTGGGCGATATCATAGTAAACGAAGTTGCCTTCCCACCAATGGGTGTGGTTGCAACTCAGAATCCTGAAGATACAGTAGTTGATGTGATCTGGGAAGCTCCTGATCCAGAAGCTTCCAACTTCTGGGATTTTGAAAATGATAATGGTGAATTCACAGCCAATATGGGCTGGGCATGGGGTACAGACACTATGTCTGGTGCCTATAGCGGTATCAATGTATGGGGTACCACATTGAATGCTCAATATCCCAATAGTGTTAATTACCAATTAGTAACCCCGGAAATTTCAATTCCTTCAGATGATGCTGTGCTGACATTCTGGCACTGGATGGATATTGAGACCACTTTTGATGGTGGAAATGTAAAAATATCTACTGATGGTGGAACAAGCTGGACCTTGATCACTCCAGTGGGAGGCTATCCTGGAACTGCCTATGGTTTAAATAGTGAAGAATGCTTTAATGGTCATGGCATGGTTTGGACCCTGGCAACCTTTGAGATTGGTGCTTATCAGGGTGAAGATGTGATGTTCATGTTCAACTTTGGTTCTGATAGTTCCGTAACCTATCAGGGCTGGTATATTGATGACGTCTTTGTCGGTATGCCTGGACGTGAAGTTGCAGGCAGCGATAATCCGAACTTCCATCCAGTAGTTTCACTCGCACCGCAAAATCCTCTGAGGATAATAGAAGGTTATAATGTTTATAGTCTGTTGCTGGAAGATGAAGGAAATGAAGATCTATGGACTCTGGTTGGAGAAGGTGTTATGGAGACCTTTTACTCTGATATAAGCTGGGTAAATAATCCTTATGGCTAATATGAATATGCAGTTAAAGCAGTTTATACTAATGAAGTGCTTTCTGACGCTGCTTTCAGTAACTGGGTAGGGAAAGATATGTATGCCACTCTGGAAGTTACGCTGACTACCAATGTTGGTGATATTCCTGCAGGTGCAGAAATAACTCTGGAAGCTACTGAACCTGATCCTGATGGCAATTATCCTGAATACAGCGGAATAACTGATGAAAATGGAGAATGCACAATAATTGGAATCTGGAAAAGCAATTATGATCTGACAGCATTATATCCAGGATTTTCTACTTTAATTGATAATATTGATATTCTGGAAGATGTGGTCACATATACTGGAATGGTCTACGAGGAAGCCAATCCTCCATCTGGAGTGCTGGCAGTTGTAAATCCGGAAGATACTGAATGTGATCTCACCTGGGAAGCTCCGGGAGCCTATCCACCCTATGAAATCATCTATGATGATGATGTAGCTGAAAATGCTACTGCCTGGTATGATCCTGGAAATGAAAGATCAGTCTGGTTCACTGCTCAGGGAGGACCCTGTATGGTAACTGGTGGAAGTATGCATATTTATGATGGAACCTGGCCCGCTGGAAATATTTTGACTCCTTTCACCGCCTGTGTTTGGGCTTATGATGATGCCACAGGACTGCCTGGTGAATTATTAGGCAGCGTGGAAGTTACCCCTACTGATTATTACTGGGTACCATTTACCTTTGATACACCAATTCCTGTTGATGGAACCGAATTCTTCCTGGGTTATGCTCAAGGTGGAGTATATCCTGATTGTGCTGGAATTGGAATTGACGAAACAACTCCTACTATGGGCAGAAGCTATGAACACTACGTTACAGGTGGTACTGCATGGACTATTTCAACTTATCAGGATTTCATGCTGAGAGCAATTGTGCAAGGTCCTTCTGGACGTGAGTTAACTGTAAGCTATGAAAATCCAGTAGCAGATTTCAGTAATATCACACCGCATAAAGGAACTATAGACAAATATGCTCATAATTTACCTGTTGGAACACAGTCAGTGGGTGAAGCTAAATACATGCCAATTCATAATACAAATCCATTCGCTGTTCAAAGTGGAATTAATGCCACTCGTGATCGTGAACTAATGGGATATAATGTATTCATTGGTGAATATGGTGATGAAGCGAACTGGGAGATGTGGAATCAGGTTAATACCGCCATAATTCCCGACATCCTCTATACTGATGTTGATTGGGTTAACCTGATAGATGGTATAGTATATACCTATGCTGTTCGCTCTGTTTATACCAATAACAACATGTCTGGTCCAGCCTTCAGTAATTGGGTTGGCAAAAATATGTATGCCACTCTGGAAGTAACACTCACGACCAATATTGGTGATATACCGGTAGGTGCAGAAGTTTCTCTGGAAGCTACAGAGCCTGATCCAGATGGAAATTATCCGGAATATATGGCTGTCACTGATGAAAACGGTGAATGTGTGATCACTAACATCTGGAGAGGTAATTATAATCTGGAAGCAGAGCTTACGAATTTTGCCACTCTGGAAGATAATATTGAAATTATGGAAAGTGTGGTCATCTACGAAGGTATGATCACAGAAATGATATATCCTGCCCATGATGTTTATGTTGAAGAAAACCCATCTGGAAATGCCGAAATCACCTGGCATTCACCCTCAGGAGCTTTGAATACTTTCTATGATTTTGAAGCTGATGATGGTGAATTTGTCGGTGATGCTGGCTGGGAATGGGCAAACGGCAGTAATGCCGGTAATGCCTGGAGTGGAGATAATTGCTGGAGTGCATGGCCTAATACTCAATACCCCAACAGTGCTAACTCTTCACTTTATACTCCAGTGATCGGTATTCCTTCTGATGAAACGCAACTGATCTTCTATCAGTGGTATGACATTGAAAACTACTGGGACGGTGGTAATGTGAAGATTTCGCTGGATGAAGGCGCAATCTGGACAATCATCGAACCTATTGGTGGCTATCCAGGAACTGCTGTAGGTTTAAATGGAGAAGTCTGCTATAATGGTACTTCAGGCGGTTGGATAATGGCAGCCTTTGATCTATCTATGTATGATGGCGAAGACGTAATGTTCCGTTTCCACTTTGGTTCTGATAGTTCTGTAACTTATTCCGGCTGGGATATCGATGATGTTTATATTGGAGAACCAGAGACACGTGGATGTTCAGTACCACTTTTCTCAGCAATAGTTGAAAATGAATTCAGCAAAGACTCTGGAACCTTAAATCGTCTGGAACGCATGGAGGGTTACAGCATATTTAGAGGTTTTGCAGATGATGAAGCTAATTTTGAGAGCTGGACATTAATCGCTTCATCCCTACAAGACACTATGTATGAAGATACGAGCTGGGATCAGATAGGCGTAGAAGGGGATTATGAATATTGTGTACGCGTAGAATATCTTGGTGATGTATTATCAGAACCAGCATTCTCAAACATGATATATAATGAAGGAATTGCCATACTCTATGGTGATGTTACTGCTGATGGAGTAGTAGATGCCTATGATGCTGCTAATCTACTGCAATACACTGTGGGAATGGATCCTGTAGGTTCTCCACTTCCCTGGACATGGCAGATGATTGCCGGAGACGTTTCCGGAGATCAGGATGTGGATGCTTATGATGCTGCTCTTGTACTGCAGTATAGCGTTGGTATAATCGATATCTTCCCGGTTGAAGCAAGAGAAATTCATGTTCATCCTGCAGCAGAACTCTCAATTGTTCAGGTTGATACTGAATTGATCATCAGTGCTCAGGGAGAATTATATTCATTCCTGATCGAACTTAATATAGATCTCACAGGCAGAGAAATCAGCTTCAATAGTGATCAAGCTCTCACCTGCGTAAATGGCAGCAAGATGGCTCTGGCTTCTGCTCTACCTATAAATGGTGAGATTTGCCGGATTAGTCTTGATTCTCAAAACCTGATCGGCAGTGAGATCAGTGGAACTATTAATGAAATAGATTTCACAGTTAATATCGAGGAATTACCGGAAGTAACTACGCTGAATGCGATTTATCCTAATCCTTTCAATCCGGTAACAAATATTCAGTTCAGTCTCTCCCAGACAGAGAACGTGAAGATAACAGTTTATAATCTCAAAGGACAAAAGATAGCCGTTATTCTTAATGAAGAGATGGCTGCCGGAAATCACAGTGTCAGCTGGAATGCTCAGAATACACCATCAGGAATTTACTTCCTGAACTTCAATACTGATACTGCTAACAACACTCAAAAGGTAGTCCTTTTGAAATAATTAGTCCGTCTCTCCTTTGAATGGACTATGGGGGGGGGGCAGCTATTATCTGCCCCCCCCTCTTTTTTTATCCAAATCAAACTCCAAGATGACATATAAAAATATCTATTTCCCATTAATCTCGATATTTTATTGAAATGCTTAATTGATTTTGTCCGTATTGTCAGACCAGGAGAATATTCTTGACTTTTTATCTGGAAAAATGGAAACAGAGATTAGTTTAATCTGGAGGTAGGTTTGAAAATACTTTTAATATTTATTATACTGATAATGCTTTCTTGCGGGTTAGCTGCATTCACGATACCGTTTTCTGCAGAAGAATTGCAGGTTGAGACAAATCGATTAACCGGATTTGTGCGGATTTCACCAGATGACTCTGTGGCAGTGCCTTTGCAGACCGATGTGTGGCTCTGGCATGACTGCGAAAAATTGTATGTGCTGATGGAATGTGAAATTGATGATAAATTTGAAGAGGGCAGGCTGGCTTCTGCTGATGAATGGGTGGACTCTGACTTTTTCAGGATTCAGATCATCACTGATATCAAGAATTATTATGCCTATATGTTCTATTCCTTTCCATTAGACAATCATTATGACTGCATCAGAAACTCTGATATGAATATTGATACAAGCTGGAACAGCGATTATCAAAGCAAAAGTACTATTTCAGGGAATGTATGGAAAAGCGTGATGACTATACCTTTCAAGGATTTGCGGTTTTGGGGTAATCCGCCCTATAACTGGAAAATTATCATGACGCGTTATTTTGAAGTCGAAGAGGAGTTTTATTCACTTCCCTATGGCACAATTGAGATGGGTAAGGATTATTACCGGACAGCGTATGACGTTTGCCTGAAAGATGAAATTGCCAAAAACAAGAACTATAAGATAGCTCCTTACTTCGTGAAAAAATATGATCTGGTAGAAAAGGAAGATTCCTTTGATCCTGATAATGTGGGTCTCGATTTTTCCTATAATCCGTCTTCAGGAACTAAGCTAAAACTGAGCTTTAATCCTGACTTTTCTGATATTCCCATGGATGAGGTAGAGAATAATTTTAATGCTCGCTATGAACCCAGTTTTTATGAAAACAGGTATTTCTTTATTGAGGATCTGGATGTATTTGGCGTTGATAATAATATATTTTATTCGCGACATATCAGGCAGCCCAATTATGCTGTGAAATTAACCGGTAATACGGAACACTTTTCCTATGGCTTTATGTCTGCCATGGATAAAGAAGTGAAAGAAAATGGTGAAGTGCTGCATAGTGATGATGTGTATAATCTGCTGGCATTCAAACCAAAATGGAATAATTTAAACATTCAGATGACGCTGCTGAACCGGATGAACAAAGAATATCATAATGAAGTTCTGGTTATCAATCCACGTTGGGAATTCAGCCAAAATCAAACAGTATGGACTGAAATTGATCTTTCATATAAAGATAGTCCTGAGCAAGAAAACAGAAAAGGATATACATTTAATTGCGGGTATAATGGTGAGAAAGGCGATTTTGACTGGTCTATTTTTGGCTGCAGTCGCAGCAAAGATTTTTATACAGATATGGGACTGGTCTATAATTGTAATTTCTCTGCTATGAATACCAATATCTCTTATAATCGCGAACCAGAAGGCGATTTCTTGCAAAGATTCGGTTCTGGTATCTGGTATCATAAAGCTATTGATAATGGCAGTAAAGACATGATTGAGGAGAATGGCGGGATTAATTTCTGGTTGAATTCACAACTGAAAATTAATTTCAATATGAATCTTAACTTAGGTAAAGAGGAATATAACGGTACAATTTTTGACTGGAATAATGTCTGGACTTCTGGTAGTTATTGGAAATATGACTGGCTGGGCGTAAGTGTCAGTTATAATGCCGGGAAAAGTGTCATTTATAGTCTTGAGCAAAATTCTGATACAGATAATTATTGTCTTAGTTTTTTTGGAGCTATAAGTAATAATATTTTCTACAACCTTTCAGCACAGCGACAGAGGTATTTTGATTTTCCTGATTCCTGCGGGATAGATGAGCAATACTGGATTGGAAATATGAATTTAACCATAAATTTTTCTAATCGCTTTTCTCTCACGAATGGTTTACGCTACAATAATTGTGAAACAGAGTGGCATACAGCCTACCTGGGTTTCTTCTCCAATCTCAGCTATGAATTCAAAGATCAATGCTATCTTTATTTAGGTTACAAAACCGTCCAGGATGAAATCGAAGAGAAATATATTGTAGATTACCGGCAGGCTTATATGAAAGTGAAATATACCTTTTAAATATTATCGAACCAGATTTAAATAAAAGGATGTGTTATAATGAAAGCAATGATACTTGATGCTATATATGATCTGAAAGAAGAGACCTCACCTCTGCAGCTTGTAGATATTGCAGTGCCTGAGATCAAGAAGAATGAGATATTGATCCAGGTGCAGGCATGCGGGATCTGTCACACAGAGCTTGATGAAATAGAAGGTCGCACTCCCCCACCTCAATATCCGGTAATTCCTGGTCATCAGGTGGTGGGAGAAGTGATAGAAACCGGTGCTGATGTAGATAACTTTCTGCCTGGAGATATAGTGGGAGTAGCGTGGATATTTTCTGCCTGTGGAAAGTGTGAATGGTGCCAGAATGGGTTGGAGAATCTTTGCTCAGAATTTATGGCAACCGGTAGAGATGTAAATGGTGGATATGCTGAATATATGGCAGCAAAAGCAGCTTTTACGGTAAAAATCCCTGACTTCTATTCTGCAATACAAGCAGCTCCATTGCTATGCGCTGGAGCAGTGGGTTACCGGTCATTGAAGCTTGCCAATATTTCAGATGGTGATTATCTGGGATTTACCGGATTTGGGGCATCAGCACATTTAGTACTTAAAACGGCACAATATCTATATCCGAAAAGCCATTTTCAAGTATTTGCCCGAAATCCAGCTGAGCGTGAGTTTGCTCTTTCATTAGGTGCTGAATGGGCAGGCGATACTTCGGAAAAATCACCCTTACAGTGTCATGCTATTATAGATACTACCCCCGTGTGGAAACCAGTGGTGGAAGCTCTCTCTAATCTGAAATCTGGTGGAAGACTTGTGATCAATGCTATCCGCAAGGAAGATCATGACCAGGATCAGCTTTTACGGATCAGATATGAAGAGCATCTCTGGCAGGAGAAAGAGATCAAGTCAGTTGCGAATGTGACAATATCAGATGTACAGAAATTTTTGGATATTGCAGCCGCGATGAAACTAATACCAGCAGTTACGGAATATCCACTGAGAAAGGCAAATGAGGCTTTACTGGAGCTGAAAGCTGGTAATAATATAGGAGCAAAGGTTATTACATTTTTATAAGAAATAGATTCTCAATCACAAGATGAGATATTAACACATACCTCCTAAATTTCTGTTTAGGTGGTGATTTTTTATTATGATTGACAGAATAAAAAGGTCACCATTTATGAGTTCAAAAAATATTATCATGGAGGTAAAATGCTTTTAAAGCAAGCTGAGCGGATGAATTCTGTCCAGAAATCGATAATACGACAGATATTTGAAGCAGCACAGGGAAAGGCAATAAACCTGGGATTGGGAGAGATTCAGTTTGAAACTCCTGAATTATTGAGAAAAAGGGCATCTGAAGTGGCATTAAATGAAAACTGCCGATATACGGAAAATGCTGGTATGAAAGAATTTCGCGAGCAAGTGGCTGATTATTATAACAATGAGATTGAAATCGATGGAGTGTGCATAACCTGCGGCGCTGCTGAGGCAATCCATTCATGTTTTACAGCTTTTGTGAATCCTGGAGATGAAGTGATGCTGGCTGATCCTACGTTTTTGGCATACGAGGCATCTATTAAGCTGAATAAGGGTATTCCAGTATATTACCGGCTTGAGCCTGCTAAGGGATTCTGTCTTGACCGAAAAGACTTTGCTGCCCAGATAAACAGCAAAACAAAAATTGTGGTGATCTGCAATCCATCTAATCCTTTAAGTAAATGCTTTACGCTTGAAGAACTGCAATATATGGTAGATGTTTGCTCAGAAAAGAATATCATGATCATGTCAGACGAGATATACCGGGAATTGACCTTTATCCCGCGTCAGCCCAGTATTTTGGAATTATATGATAATTCCATAGTGATCTCAGGATTAAGCAAGGCATATTGTATGACGGGTTGGCGGATTGGCTGGGCTGCAAGCAAGATTTCTGAATATATTAAACCGATAGTTGTAGCTCATCAATATCAGAGCACCTGTGCTCCTTATATCTCTCAGAAAGTTGGAATTACAGCTTTAAGCAAAGCAGGGATGGCAACGATTGATGAGATCAAAGCCCAATTGCAAAAGAACTATGATTTTATAGTGAAATATTTTGCTGCCAGAATGCCACATATAGAATATCTCACACCTGATGCTGCACCATATCTTTTTATCAAGATTGATGGTGATGATACCAAACTGGCAGCAGAGCTTTCCCAAAATGGCGTAATTGTGATCCCAGGGAGCGCTTTTGGACAAAATGGCAAAAACTGGATAAGGATCAGTTATGCTTTAGATATTGCTAAATTAGAGAAAGGACTTGATATTCTGGCAAAGAGCCTGTAAATTAAGAAATAATCAAAAAACATTTTTCTGATGGGGCAAACTTTTGTTTGTCCCTTTTTTTATTCTCTATTGATTATTTCACGTTATAATAAAATTAGATATCCTGAAACTAGAACCTTAGTAAGGTAGAAAATAATTGACATGATAGACAATAATAGAAGTTTGCCAATTGGAGGGAAATGAAGATGAAAAGTTATTATGATGATAAAGAATACGTGATTCCTTATAAAAAAGTGCTGTTTTGTCAGTGGATGGATGAGCTGGGTGAAATGGTCTTGAAGATAAATTTTCAAAACGTACAGGGTGGAGATTCATTCTGGCGTTTGAGTTTAACCGGAGAAAATGCCAAAAGATTTCTTCAGGATTATCGATCCTGGCTGGAAACTTTGTCATAGATATTTGAAGAGTAAAAAACTTGAAGTTATTGACACATAATACAGAAATGCTGATTATAGTATATTAAAAGACGGGAAGTTATAATGCTAAAGAATATAATGCTGAAACTGTTTGGTGATAGATATGAACGCGAACTGAAGAAAGTTCAGCCTTATTTAGATAAAATTCATGAAATATATCCAAATCTGGCTGATTTGAGTGATGATGAACTGCGAGAGCGAGTAAATGCCATTAGAGATAATATTAAAGAGCGTATCTCCGGTTCTGAGACAAAGCTGGATGAATTGCAGCGTGATTATCAGATGGCTGTAAAGGATTCAGAGCGAACCTCTTATGGCAATCAGATAGACATCTTGATCGAACAGATAAAAACGGAACGACAAACAATCCTGGGAGAATATTTACCTGAAGTTTTTGCAATTGTGAAAGATACTTGTCGTAGAATGCTGGGTAATGAATTTGAAGTGCGTGGTACAATGCAGGTTTGGGAAATGGTTCCATATGATGTTCAATTAATTGGTGGAATTTCTTTGCACGAAGGCAAAATCGCAGAGATGGCAACTGGAGAAGGAAAAACCCTTGTAGCTACAATGCCTTTATTTCTTAACGCCCTTTCGGGACATAGCTGTCATCTTATAACTGTGAATGATTATCTGGCAAGCCGTGATGCCGAATGGATGAAACCGATTTTTGAATTTCATGGAATGAAAGTGGGTGTGAATATAAATGGATTGAATAATGATGAGAAACTGGCAGCTTATAAGTGCGAAATAACCTATGGCACAAACAGTGAATTTGGATTTGATTATCTGCGTGATAACATGGCAATCAGAGAAGAACAACTGGTACAGGGCAAATTATATTATGCCATAGTGGATGAGGTGGATAGTGTTCTGATCGATGAAGCTCGAACGCCACTTATCATCAGTGGTCCCGTTTCAGAAAGCAAGAATTTTTATCCTGAATTGAAGCCTATGATCCGCCAGCTTGTTGATAAACAGAATATATTGATCAATGGCTTTGTTGGAAGATTGCGGGAAGAACTGGCAAAAGAAACAGATCGTGATCAGGATGAGATAGGAAATCTTCTCCTCAAAATTTATCGGGGAGCGCCTAAGAACAAATCCTTTACTAAGTTAATGAAACAGGGTGAATTGAAGAAACAATTACAGGATTATGAAGATTTGTATATCAGAGACAAGAAAATGAATCTGATAAACGAAGAACTTCTTTATTTTGTTGAAGAAAGGCATAACAGTGTAGAACTTTCTGATAGGGGTAATGAATTTATGTCCAGCCGTAATTCAGAACTCTTTGTATTACGGCAGCTTGATGAATTGCTGGCAGAAGTGGATGATAATCCTGACCTGAGTTTTGAAGGGAAAGTGAAAGCCAAAGAAAAGGTTCAGGATGATTACTTTGATAAAAATGAAAGACTTCATAACATAAAGCAGTTATTGCGTGCCTTCGTAATTTTTGAAAAAGATATAGAGTATGTGGTGCAGGACAGCAAAGTGATGATTGTAGATGAATTTACTGGAAGAATGATGCCAGGAAGGCGTTTTTCAGACGGTTTGCATCAGGCTCTGGAAGCTAAGGAAAACTGTGTCATAGAAGAAGCAACTCAAACCTTTGCTACGATCACATTGCAGAACTTCTTCAGGATGTATGATAAACTAGCTGGTATGACCGGTACAGCCATTACTGAAGAAGGAGAATTTTTGGAAATATATGATCTTCCAGTTATGGTGATCCCCACTAATGAACCAATCTCACGAATTGACCATAATGATCTGATCTATTTGACCAAAAATGAGAAGTATCAGGCAATTATTAATGAGATAGAGTATTGGCATGAGCGGGGTAAACCTATTCTGGTGGGTACTGTAACTGTAGATGTTTCTGAGAAATTAGGCAGGTTGCTTTCTCGTAAAAAAATAGAGCATAAAATATTAAATGCCAAATACCATGAAAGTGAAGCAGAGATCATAAAGAATGCCGGAGAACCAGGTTCTGTGACTATTGCCACTAATATGGCTGGTCGTGGAACAGATATTAAACTTGGTAAGGGAGTGGTGAGTAAACCAAAATCAGAGTATCAATCGCTAAGTCATAACCTTACTGAAGAATATCCTTTGGGATTGCCTATTGATGGATTGCATGTAATTGGAACGGAAAGACATGAAAGCCGTAGAATTGATAGACAGTTAAGAGGTAGAGCTGGAAGGCAGGGTGATCCTGGAACTTCACGTTTCTATCTTTCTCTGGAAGATGACTTAATGCGTTTGTTCGGATCAGACAAGATTGCACCAATGATGCTGAAGTTTGGCTTTCAGAGTGGTGAAGCTCTTGCCCATCCCTGGATGAATAAAGCAGTAGAAAATGCCCAAAAACGAGTGGAAGGTTATAATTTTGAGATCAGAAAGCAATTAATAAAATATGATGAGGTCATGAACCAGCAGCGTAAAGTGATCTATCGCTACCGGAGAAACGTACTGAAGGGATATGATCTTAAAAATGAAATAATTGAGATGATCAGAGAGACTATCACAGAGAAAGTTGAAGAAATTACTGCTTCGGAAAAATATTATGAAAATTGGGATCTGGATGCAATATGCAGTTTTTTATCCCATGAATATAATATACCCTGTAAACCAGAAGACATCAGGACAATAACCTTGGAAAACCTGGTAGAAAATACGCTGGAAAAAGTACTGGAAGCGTATGATAAGCGCGAAGCTACTTTAGGTTTTGAACAAATGCGGGAAATCGAGCGTCGTTCACTTCTTTCAGTGGTAGATGATCTCTGGCGTGATCATTTGCATGAGATGGATCTTTTGCGGGAAGGTATTGGCTTCAGAGCATACGCCCAGAAGGATCCTTTGATTGAATATAAGAAGGAATCTTTCCTGCTATTTCAAACTCTGATCTTTAATATAAATAAAAATGTTACCAAAAAAGTATTTACTGTTTATATTTTAACGAGAGAGCAGTATGAAATGCTGCAGAATAAAATTAATCTTGAACATGGAGGAACTTCTGCCTTTGAGAAAGCAAAAGCCCAGTCTGCTCTGAATAATGCTGGTGGAGCAATGCCACAGACACAACCAGCCAGAACAGGCACAGAAAAATTGCAGCCAC
>JAVCDJ010000081.1 GCA_030765845.1 Candidatus Stygibacter australis | reverse complement strand
AGTGATGGATCCGGTCACATCTGTGGTCCTGAAATAGAACTGGGGACGATAACCTGTGAAAAATGGTTTATGTCTGCCGCCCTCGTCTTTGGTCAGGATATAAGTCTTGCCACTGAACTTGGTGTGAGGATTCACTGATTTTGGCTTAGCCAATACCATTCCACGCTCGATCTCATCCTTAGCCATTCCACGTAAAAGAATTCCTACGTTGTCTCCTGCTTCTCCACGATCAAGTATCTTACGGAACATCTCTACTCCAGTACATACTGTTTCCACGGTTTCACGGATTCCCACGCGTTCGATCTTCTCACCAACTTTCACTACACCACGTTCAATTCTACCAGTGGCAACTGTTCCACGTCCCTGAATTGAGAATACATCCTCGACAGGAAGCAGGAAAGGAAGGTCGGTCTGACGTTCTGGAATCGGCACATAAGCGTCAACTTCGTCCATTAATTTCTGGATAGCCTGTTCACCCAATGGTCCAGGATCTCCATTCAAAGCTAATAAGGCTGATCCTGTGATGATTGGAATGTCATCTCCAGGAAATTCATACTCAGTAAGCAATTCACGAACTTCAAGCTCTACAAGCTCCAAAAGCTCTTCATCATCTACCATGTCAGCTTTATTCAAAAATACTACCATTGCTGGTACGCCAACCTGTCTGGCCAGAAGAATATGCTCTCTGGTCTGAGGCATTGGCCCATCTGCTGCGCTAACAACGAGTATAGCACCATCCATCTGGGCAGCACCAGTGATCATGTTCTTTACATAATCAGCATGACCAGGGCAATCCACGTGAGCATAATGACGATTTGCCGTTTGATATTCAACGTGTGCTGTTGCGATAGTTATTCCACGTTCCTTTTCTTCGGGAGCATTATCAATGCTGTCAAAACTGGCGAAATCTGCTCCACCTGACTTACTCAGATAAAGAGTAATAGCAGCTGTTAATGTCGTTTTCCCATGATCAACATGGCCAATTGTGCCAATATTAACATGAGGTTTATCTCGTACAAATTTCTGCTTTGCCATAGTTCCTCCTTGGTATTAATACCACATACATATTTAATTCTTCTTCTTTTTCTTCTAATTTATTTTTTTTCTCATGGTGCTCATTAACGGACTCGAACCGTTGACCTCATCCTTACCAAGGATGCGCTCTACCGCCTGAGCTAAATGAGCACAACTTAGACAATATTTAAAAATGGAGCGAGGAACGGGTCTCGAACCCGCGACCCTCAGCTTGGAAGGCTGATGCTCTACCAATTGAGCTACCCTCGCTCATAAACAAATCTGGTGGAGGGGGGAGGATTCGAACCTCCGAAGTCGTCTGACGACAGATTTACAGTCTGTTCCCTTTGGCCGCTCGGGAACCCCTCCACATTTATTGATGTTTATTATTATTTATGGTGCCAGCGGTAGGAATCGAACCCACAACCTACGCATTACAAGTGCGTTGCTCTACCGTTGAGCCACGCTGGCTTACCTCATTTTGGGTTGTGCCAAACAGCTTTCTATTAATTCTGCTGTCAACTCTTTTTTAACCACGCTATCCATCTTATAACGATCAATACTTAGAGATGACAGAAAATTGTGTCCTCTAAAATATGTCAATTACTTTCTTGACTGGTATATCTCCTGCATTACTATCTTTTTATTTGCCAATATTATAGTTTATTTATTTATCTCAATCTTCACCCTTTTTGCCTGATATCACCCATTCCCGAAATTTTACCAGAATTTCTGAGATTTTTTTATTTCTCCTGATCTCTGCTATCTTTCTCACTTTTCGAAGAACACATCATCAAAATGTACTCCTAAATTTACTTCATCAAAATTGCCTATCTGGTTTTCTGTTATCCCTCTCTACAATCTACTGTAATATATCAATATCTAAGGAATCTGTTTCTGTATTATAAGTAGCCTGTAATTTAGGGATCATTCCCTCCTTACTCACAAAGTTCCCTGTTCCCATTATAGTGAGAAGAGTGTCATTTGCTGAAATATTATAGGTTCCATGTTCCAGGTTTTGAGTTTTCAGATTATTTATCTGCACGAAATCTTCCATACTGTATTCGCCATTATTTTGAAGATACCACTGTTGCGCTGAATAGATGATTTCAGCAGAGTGATTTACATTTCTCTGACGATAAAAGTTCAGCTTTTGAGTATCTATCATATTATTATAAACCGAGATTTGCTGGTTATCGATATACAGATTAATAATAATTGCTAATACTGGTACAGTCCAGAAAAATGCCAGGTAATTCTTTGGTCGGTTATCTCTTTTACGGATTAATAAACCAAATATTAAAAGCAGGATCATGATACCGATTATGATCACAATTCCTTCAAAATAAAAAGATAAAGTAGCGTTTATAGGCGGATAATACAAGATTGGCGGATACTTGATGAAAGTGATCAGGTTTTTGACAAAATAAATCAATAGAAATCCGCTGCCTGCCAGAATTAAAATAGACAAAAGCAGACGATATATTATCTGAGACCTTTGAAGCAAAAGTGGAGAAGTATCATTATCTTCAGCTTTGTGTGTCTTTTTCAAGAGCTCCTTTCCCAAAATAAAGATAAAAAATAAACCTAATATGGACAGTATTGAAGAAATGATCCTGTTTATGGAATAATTGGTAAATACTTTCTTAGCTAAGTTAATAACCATCTTGTGGAGAATCATTCCATAAGCTTGTAACAGCCAGGAACTCCCGTGTGGTTCTTTACTTTTTTGAATGTAGGCGCTTAAATCCACATCTACCTGCTCTCCCAGATCTATCAGTTTTTCATAATCAAAATCTTCAATATTGGTCGGCTCTTCCAAAAATTCTTCCGTAAAAATACTGTCCGCTATATCACCATGTTTATTGAAACCGATCACAGCTTCATCTACGATGTTTTTTACGAGAAAATAATAACTAAAATAAGGGATGGCAGCAATTAGAATTATACTGGCTACTGCCATTATGATAATTCTATTAACTAATAAGACTGAGATTTTCATAATCTTCCTCCTGAGTTATATTGTATGCTTCTGGGAAAATGTCAATTTAAGAAAAATTGACAAATATGATGCATATGTGCACTTTTATGTTGCAAAATTTGGAAACTTGCAACGATATCCATCTACTGTAATATCTCAATAGCTGAGGAATCTGTTACTGTATTATAAGTAGCCTGTAATTTGGGGGAAATTCCCTCCTTACTCACAAAGTTCCCTGTTCCCATTATAGTGAGAAGAGTGTCATTTGCTGAAATATTATAGGTTCCGTGTTCCAGGTTTTGAGTTTTCAGATTATTTTGCTGCACGAAATCTTCCATACTGTATTCGCCATTATTTTGAAGATACCATTGTTGTGCTGAATAGATGATATCAGCAGAGTGATATACATTTCTCTGACGATAAGAGTGCAGTTTTTGAGTATCTATCATAGTATTATGAACTGAGATTTGCTGGTTATCAATATACAGATTAAAAATAATAGCTAATACTGGTACAGTCCAGAAAAATGCCAGGTAATTCTTTGGTCGGTTATCTCTTTTACGGATTAATAAACCAAATATTAAAAGCAGGATCATGATACCGATTATGATCACAATTCCTTCAAAATAAAAAGATAAAGTAGCGTTTATAGGCGGATAATACAAGATCGGCGGATACTTGATGA
>JAVCDJ010000080.1 GCA_030765845.1 Candidatus Stygibacter australis | reverse complement strand
TTTAAACTCATCAAAAGATAATCTCTTCAATTCCTCTCCATCACAGATATTATGTTCAAATTTGCTGATGCACCTATATTCTTCAGAATCTTTAAGTATTATGCAGAAATTAGTGTCAATATCATTTTTGTAGATTGATAAAACATTCTTCAGGAATTTTAATAATTGAGTTTTTCCTGCTCCGTTTTCTCCAACTATTCCGGTTATATTTATTATATTCTGACCCCGCTTTATAAATTCTAATACAACAATCATTTTGTTATCATTATCTTTATAACTCAGATAAATTGTATCCTTATCTTTATCCAATTCTATTTTCTTGTAAACTCTATCTCCACCAAAATTAAATCCCCGATCTTTAAACACATTATAATCTTCAATCCATAAATATAATAATTCCATAAACTCTCCTTTTACCTTTCAACATAACTTGCACATCTAAATCCAGCAACTTCACCATGATAGGATGGTCCAAGATCAAGCCTGTACCACATCAGTAAAAAATAACTGAGTGAACCCCAGTGTCCTCCCCTAATTACTCGAGCATCTGATTCCTCACTGAACCAACTATTTGTCCATTCCCAGACATTTCCACACATATCATAACAACCATAAGGCGAATGACTATCAAATGTGTTATTTTGTCCATTAAAGTAGCCTACTGGTGAAGTTCCGTTATCCCATGGGTCTCCACTATTGGAATAGTTAGCATTAAATCCTGTAAGATTGATACCCCAAGGGTAGTTAAATCCAGTCATCCCTCTCGCAGCTTTTTCCCATTCATACTCGGTTGGCAGTCTCCAGCCATAATATTCAGCATAAGCATTAGCTCCAAACCAACTAATCTCTACAACAGGATGATCTTCATACTCTTCATCTAATATAAGTGATGTTCCATCCCATGAAATCCTTCCATCTGCATCTAATCTATAATAATCATATTCACCTGCCGAATAATACTCATCTCCATCATAATAACCTGAAATTGACGTGCTACTTATGTTTACATCTCCACTTAATAAAGCAGATTGCAGATATATCAAATAATTCTGATTTGTTACTTCGTTTTTCATGATATCATAATCATATTCACTCTTCTCTTGCTTACTGAATCCTGATTCTAACATTCTCATAAGGATTAAATTCTAATTTGAACTGCAGGCAATGCGGAAGCCAAGACCACGGTAGCTATCGCTAGGATAGTAGTAGTTTCGATCAGCTATCCGGCAATAACTAATGCTATAGTACCAGCAACCACCTCGTATCACTTGAGAAGATCCCGTGACCGGACCATAGGGATTAACAGATGTACTTGAATTGTAATAACTTACTGAATACCAGTCATTACACCATTCGTACACGTTTCCACTCATGTCATAAATACCCAGCTGATTAGCCTCTTTTGTTCCTACTTCATGTGTCTGGGACTCTGAATTTGAAGAATACCAAGCATAATCTCCCAGATTATCGGTTGTACCGCTGTATCTGTAGTTATCCATCCAGTTCACTCCTCCTCTCGCTGTATACTCCCATTCTGCTTCTGTAGGTAATCTAAAGCCATTGGCATTAAAATCACAACTCCAGTCATCCAAATTATAGCAGGGAGTAAGATCTTCCTGCTCACTCAGCGCATTGCAATACTCTATAGCATCATACCAAGTTATAAAATATACTGGGTAATTATCACCCACACCATAATCATGAGCTGGATTACTACCCATTAATTCTTCATACTCACCCTGCTTAACTTCATACTGCCCAATAAAGAAACTGCTGAGAGTAACCTCATGAACTGGCAGCTCATCTGAATAGCCCTCATTATAATGGTCCCCCATCTCAAATGAACCTCCTTCTACATAGTTCATATTCTCCATTCCCCAAAAAACCACATTGGAATATACTGACTCATATTCTTGAAAATAAGCTTTAATTCTATATCTGTCCAAATGAACACATTCATCATCTGTCCATTCCCTGATTTCTGGAGCAATATTCTCAGTATATAATTCCCATGTACCTTCTTCAGCTTTCTTCTCTATCCCAAATCCTGTTATGCCTTCTAAATCATATTCCCAGGTTAATCTGATTTCATTTTCATTGATAATTTCTAACGAAAGATTTTTCGGAGCTGGTATATTATTATCAATAATATCTGACTGAATTGATGCTGATTCCATCCCTTCATAATAGGCATAAACCCGATACTGAAAATTCTGATTGATTTCCGAATTTTCATCAGCCCAGTATACAATATCTTCTGATGTAATGGCATAGTTTTCTGACCATTCATTATCTCCTACTTTCTTATCTATCTTAAAACCCTGTTCTCCATCAGTATTGTCCTCCCAATATATTGCAAGCCGATTGATTGCTATTATCTCATAATTTAAATTTGATGGAGCATTTAGAATTTGATTATTAGTAAATACTGTACCGGAATATTCCTCACCAACATAAGTCTTAATTCTGTAATAAACAATATTTTCATCCCGGCTGTATTCCCATTCATCATGATAACTTTCTATATTCTCACTCAATACCGCAATCTGAATATACTCTCCCTCTTCTATTTTTCTTTCCAATATAAATCCATCTTCCCCTACAATATAATCCTGCTCCCAGCTTAGATTATAGCAATGTACATTCTCTTGAACAACATTAAAATCCGTCGGAACAGGAATAATATTATCCAGTATCACTGAATTCACATAATCAGACTCATTCTCACCTGCTACAGCTTTTATTTTATACTGGATATGTTTATTTACTGCTGCTGCCGTATCCAGCCATGTTCTCTCATCAGGAGAAACCATTATTTCTTCCTGCCACACGGTATCATCGCGACGGTTGATCATAAAGCCTTCAATATTATCCAGTTCATAATCCCAGCTCAATAGTTTACAGGTAAGTGAAATATCATCCAAACTGCTGATTTCCGGCTCTGGCAGATCAAAACCAGGGTCATAAGGATTATCCCTGATCGGTTCCTCGCTACATGATAACAGTAATAATAAAATAGAGATCAAGGCAAAATATTTCATATAAGTACTTCCCCGTTATTATCTTAGTCAATTATCCGTATAATTGGAATTCTCAACTCACTGTCAAGTCAAAAAGGCAAATGTAAGTCATGAGTTTTGACTGGTACTCCAGATAAGACTTCTGAACGATAACTGCTACCTAACTCCAATTAATAAAGTCACTCCTTTTGTCCTCTTCTCACGTCTCACGTCTCTACGTTTTAACTTCAATCTGTTCCTCCCTCAATCCCTCTTTCCCTCAAACTTCCTCCTCTTCAATCAATCCCAATTCCAGCGCAATATCTTTCGTTAACTTCGATAAAGGTCTGTTACCTAATTCTTTATCATGATAATAATTGCAAAATGCTAACCTATAAATTTCTTCTTTCGTGGGCTTAATTTTAATTTTCCCATCATCACTATTTTCATGATCAGTAAATATATTTATAATTGAATTAACGTAACTGTCAGGACACATCTTCTTTTTCGCAATCAATTCTGCTACAATATCTTTGTGAGCATTATTGTAAATTTCCTCAATAGCAAATAATTCGTTATTCTTCTTTATACACTGAGATTTTTCACTTTTCTCATTAATATTCAACTTAATGTTTATGCTATCTTCCGAAGGTATAAAGTCTAAAATGCCTGAACTTTGAATATCATAACTGAATGTACCATCTTTCCCGAATCCATCAATGTAGGGATGGAGATAGTCTGCAAGTAATTTTGAATTCTTATTTGGTGTACCTTTATCAGATTTTTTATGATTACAATTGTGACATGAAGGTATCAAATTGAAAAAAGATAACTGC
>JAVCDJ010000079.1 GCA_030765845.1 Candidatus Stygibacter australis | reverse complement strand
TGGATGAGCCCACCTCAGCTCTCGATCCCCAATCCACTGCCAAAATCGAGGAATTGTGCCTTGCCCTCAAAGATAAAGTGACAATTCTGATAGTTACTCATAATATTGCCCAGGCTGGGCGTATTTCGGATTACACGGGTTTTATGTATCTGGGAGAAATGGTGGAATTTGCCAAAACCCAGACGATGTTCACTGTGCCCAAAGATAAAAGAACTGAAGCCTACCTTAATGGTGTGTTTGGCTAAAGGAGAAAACATGTTAGAAATGAAATTAAATGGCTTACGCAAGCTAATCACAGAGGAAGCTGATTACGTGAGCTCAATGATCTCAATGGCTTATGAAGGACTTTTTGAGAGAAATGAAGAGATATTTACTGAAATATATAAACTGGAAGATAAGTTAAATGATCTGGAAATGCAGGTGGAAGACGATGCTATTGGCTTAATGGCACTGCATCAGCCGGAAGCAAAAAACCTGCGTACTATTGTCATGATCATCAAGATGAATAATGACCTGGAAAGATTAGGAGATCACGTTGTCAATATCACCAAATGTGCCACCCGTATCCTCAAAAGTCCGGTGATCATAAAATATATTGACCTGCCTGTGATGTTCAAAGAGACTATGAATATGATGCGTGATTCTATAGCAGCCTTTATTAATCAGGATACGGAACTTGCCAGTATGGTGATGGGAGCTGATGACCTGATTGATAATCTGCGTGATCAGATATTCCGCGTGAATATGAGCCACATGATCTCATCTCCAGAAACTACTCCCGTGCGGATGCAGATAAATGAAATCGCCAGTCACCTGGAACGCATAGCTGACCTTACCACAAATATCTGTGAAGAAGTTGTTTTTATGGTAAAAGGACGCGTGGTGAAACATAATGCTGCCCAGCTCTTTTTATAGACATAATGGACAGTATGGACTCAATGGACGAAAGCTATTCTGTCGATCATGCCCATCATGTCCATAAATGAATTTCCTATTTCGTGACAATAAATTTCCCTGTTGATGATCCTTCGCCGGTATCTACTTTGTATAAATACACGCCTGAGGGTGCTTTTATGCCATTCTTCAGGCAGCAATCCCAGCTTAAAGACTCGTTTCCATCATTTTTGGATTTTCGCTGATGAACAAGCTGACCTTTGATATTATATACAGATAATTTATAGTTTCCTTCATTCTGCTTAGATTGATCAGATAACTGGAAACTAACTTGTTCATTCCGGTTTGTAAAAACAGGATTAGGGAAGGTAGTTATTGATAAGGGGTCAGCCACAATTTCCGTATCTAATATTTCGTCTGTGATACTAATTTCCACTACTGATACTGCCGCATGTCCAAAACAGAATAGAAAATCTCTCCTATCACCTTCATAGAGCTGCAATCTACTCACAGAATAGCATAATTCCACGAATTGCTCTGGCTCTAATATACCAGAGGAAGTCTCGCTAATTTCATAGAAATATAGATAATTACTATCACAACAAATCAGATAATTCTCATAAATTTTAAAATCCATAGCTCCAGTTGTCGATAATGTAAAAGATTGTCCTGAGAGCCCAGTGCCTTCATAGGCAAAAACACTAATATTTTCCAGAGTTTCCTGGATCAGCATATAATTTTGATTTAAGTATCGAAGAAAGCAGTAGGATCCCGAAACAAGGTTATCATATTGATTACATAATACAACTTCATTATCATCCAAACCAGAATAAATCATCAAATTTTGATAATCACCATCACTTTGTAAAAAGTACGCTATCCCATTTTGAATAAATCCGCACTTCTGATTTGGAAAATTATCTTCAAAAACTAATTCTACTTCATTATTGTTAATATTGTATTTTTGCAGCAGATTGGTAACAGGTTTACTTATATAAAATGCTTCATCTTCATATTCATCAGTAAGAATCCAGTTAAACATTTCATTTTGCTGCATATAAGGGAATTGGGTTACTAACACTAAATTGTTATTATCAAAACAATATAAGTCCCAGTTATTATTCCAGTAGTCCAGCATATAAAACAAATCGCCACTAACTTTCATAAGATAATAGTCATTATCCGGTAATAATATTTGAGATTGAGATGGTTCGGGAGGAAATGATACATTATACTGGTATAGCCCCTTGTAATTATACATAGTCATACTTGAAAGGAAATAATTATCACCTATCAGATTATGATTATAGAATATGGGGTTATCACCCCAAAATCCACACCACTGAAGATCATTATTATCTCTGCTGATTATTGCAATTCCGTTAGGATCCGGTATCAATATCTTACTGTCAGTATGCCCGATAGTATGGGGTGAGAGTTGATGGGGTAATTCCAGAATATCTATCACCTCAATAGTATTATCTATTTGCAGTTCATATATATTTTCCATTGTATTCAAATATAACTTATCATCGCAGCAGACTATGTTTCCGCACTCGTTTATACAGGTATTATCATTAATTTCCCAGTAATCTAATTGTATCCAGTTTTCTAAATCACTTATATTCCAGAGAACCAGATTCTGATAGCCGACACTGCAGACAGTATCATTTGTTAATTGATGGATATTTGTAATTGACTGATTATTATGTGCCTCAAACAGGTCGAAATTATCTGCAGCTATTTCCAGGCTGTCTGCTCCATTTTGATAAACTATGAATTGATCTGTTTGATTATATCCCAAGATATGATCTCCAAATGATCTGGTTACTACGCTATTATAATCATAATATCCATCTATTGAGAAATCTTCAAGATCAAGCCGGCAATATCTGTTTAAATCAGGCACCATAACAAAAAGATAGTGTTCTATTACATGTAATATATTGGTACAAGCCATTAATTCTAATTCTATTACATCACACTCTACCGGTTCACAGGGATCACTGATATCAATCTTTGTGATCTGTATCTCTTCATTGCAATTATAATCATCAATATCACAATTACTGTAATATAAAAAGTCTCCCTGCCTGACTATTAAACAAAAATAATCAGTATATAACCGTGAAAGTTCCACTAATTCATTATTTTCATTTTCTTCTAACAGCACAATACCCCAGTCTAGATGAAAAACAACTACATCATCATAACTAAAAATACAATCAGTAAAAAAATAATTATAAGATGTCACAAATGGTTCATGAGTATCTATTTCAACTGCCTGTGAATATAGCATTTGCGTAGCTGATATTAATAACAGCCAGATAATTTTGTTCATAATTTACTCCCAAAAACCTGCCTGAGAACAGGCAGGCTTTATGTTTTTATTTAATCTGGATCATTAGGTTCAGTTTCAGAAGGCGGAGGAGAAGTACCATCCCATAACCAAAGATAGGCATCGTTAATAGCAGGATCGGGATTAGAAATAAAGTCACTATTTTCATCCCAATAGTTCTCACCAACAACCTTAATACCCTCTGTTATGATTATCAACCCGTATGGAATATTAAATGTTTCTGTATGTCCTGCTTCAAAGCGACCGTGTCTATGATATTCCTCAAAACTGATACCCTGGTCCATCAAGTAAACATAAATATCTGTACAAGTCGCACTATCTTCTTCGATATGGACTCTAACTTCCGCTGCACTGGCTACAAGTGCAAATGCCATAATTGCAATCATGAATACTACTTTCTTAAACATAGTATCCTCCTTTTTTTGTCAAGAAATCGCTGCAGCTTT
>JAVCDJ010000078.1 GCA_030765845.1 Candidatus Stygibacter australis | reverse complement strand
TAAAGTGAAGATAATTGATGTAGAAACAGATAGGGATCTTCCTGCTGGAGAAATTGGTAAAATCCTTTGTAAAGGTGATTTTGTTATGACCGGCTATCTGGGTGATTATGAAGAAACCTTACTGCATATGCACAATGGCTGGTACGATACCGGTGATATGGGCTGTTTTGATGATGATGGCTTTCTCTGGCATAAGGGTAGACTGAAAAGATTTGTGAAAATTGGTGGTGAAATGGTGTCTCTGGTGCGGGTGGAAGATGTCATTACCCGTCTGCTGCCGGAAGAAATCCAATGCTGCGTGGTAGAATTACCTCATCCTGTAAAAGGAGCAGAGATCGCGGTGGCAATTTCATCAGAAAATTATAACAAGCTTAAGCTAAGTCTTCAGCTAAAATTGGAATTACCTGCTATTGCTTTACCAAAACGTTTCTATGTCTTAGAAGAAATGCCGTTATCTGGAACAGGGAAAATTGATTTTAGAGAAGTAAAAAATATCTGCGGCAGATTACGACTGGAGCAGAAAGAAAATAAAGAAGACTTAAAATCGCGGATAAATTCATTAGTACATAAGAAACCGGAAAAAAAGGTATCAGAAGAAGATAATTCGCTTGATTGCTAATATTATATAGATTGATTTCCTGCTATAAATTCCTTTTAAAAGTATTTATCTTGACGAAAGTTATAAACAAAAAATTTTAAGAAAAACTGGGCTGGAGGTTTTTGTCATTGTGAATTTCGATAGTAAAGATAAGCAGGGGAAAACGCAGGCTGAAAATAAGTTGAAAACCGCCTTAGAACAGAAAATACTTCAGGATATTTATGACCTTGTAGATTATACTATTGAAGAAGAAGGTTTCATTACGGTTGATTGTGATGAGAATATCACCTATATTAATGATACACTATGTAAACAATTGGGCTATAAGCAGCTTGATCTGATAGGAAGCTCATTCAATAAACTCACCATTGAAGATGAATTTCAGAGAGTTAAGTCGATTACCGGCGTTCGTCAGGATGGTCGGGCTTCATCTTACCAGTTGATCTTGATCACAAAATCAGAAGAACAAAGAGTATTTCGGGTGAGTGCAGCTCCTCTTTATATTGATAACAAGTTTCTGGGCACTTTAGGAATATTTTCTGATATCACAGCAGAAAAGGAAGATATCAATAATCTGGCAACCAGCGTTCAGTATCATGAATTAATGGTTAAGAACCTTCCTTTAGGTTCATTGATCCTTGACAGCGATGGCAATATCATTACAATGAATCCCGCCTTTACCAGGATTACTGGGATAAAACCAGACAATCTGCTTAATCAGCCAGTATTGAAGATCAAGTTCCTCTCCAATCTCAGATATCGCTATGCTATCGATAATTTATTGCTCTATCTGGTGGAATTTGATCTGGAAACAGATGATATTATCCAAAGAAATGAGCATTTATATCTTCGCATTAGAGGTTATTATCTTTCCACAACATCTAATAAGTCATACTTCTTCCTGGTTTTTGATGATATCACTACCCGAAAAATGCAGCAGATAGAAGTGAAGAAGAAGATGGATGACCTGCTGAAACTGGAAAAGCATTTGCAGGAGACAGTTTCTGCCAAAGAAAGGGAGCTGCAGGAAAAAGAATGGCAGCTTCTGGAAAAAGCTAAACAGGAAACCAATCGCGAACTGCTGGCTAAAATCGCTCATTACTGGCGTCAGCCTCTTAATAATGCAACTGTACTCATCCAGTCACTCCAGGATGATTATGATTTTGGCGAACTTAATGAAGATAGATTTGATAAAAAAGTTAATAGTGCTGTGAGCCAGCTTATGCATCTTTCAAATACTCTGGAAACTTTCCGCTATTTGAGTAATGATGATCTGGTCAAACAGGATTTCATCCTCGCAGATGTTATCAAAAAAGCAATAAACCTGTTGATGCCATCCTGTCATAGCGCTAAGATCAAAGTTAAAACCAATCTTGATGACAAAATATTAGTGGAAGGCTATCCTCGTCGTTTTGCCCAGGCTGTTGTGAATGTGATGGAGAATGCTATTGAAGCCTTAGTAGAAAGAGATGTATCTGAACCGCGAATTTCTCTCTCGATCAATTTCAAGGATGATACGGCGGAAGTAATAATTGGTGATAATGCCGGAGGTATCGAAGCTGATATTGCCACCCGCATCTTTGAACCATATTTTACGACCGGGGATAAGGAATCACAAGGTTTGGGACTCTATATGGCAAGAAATGTGATCACTGAAATGCTGAAAGGTGAAATTAGATATATGCGCACGATTGCCGGTTCAGATTTTATGATTAATTTGCCGGCTAAGATGAAATACAAAGACTGATCTTCGCTTTCCCGACTTATAATTATAACCTCTTAAAGATAATTTTTTCCTTGATTTAGATTTTTTTTCCTGGTTGGAACAATTAATGTATCATGTATTAGCAAAACTTAATCATAAAACTCTCTCAAGGCGGATGTAAAATCCGCCTTTTTTATTATTGACAGCCTGTGCTGGTTCAGATTACTTCCCCTAAAAGTGTTGAGGATTAGATTGTGAATATTATTGAAATAATAAAACTGAGCGTGATTTGTCTGTTTATGGCAATTTTACCCGCATGCCGTGATAATGGGGTTGACAACGCCAAAAAGATTGAATTTGATTTTCAAAATGAGCAGCTTTCAGAAGTAGATACTACTATCACTGCTGTTCAAAATCTCCCTACTCCTTTTCTGGTTAGTGGTGAAATCCCTAAGGGTGGTACTTTAGCTAATGTTCTTCTTAAAAATGAACTTAACGGTAACGATGTTTACGATGCTGTAAACTCTTTGAACAGTCTATTTGATTTACGACATGTACAACCTGGTGACAAGTTCCAGGTAATGACTGATTCAACCGGATTCATATATGAATTAACTTTTTATAGAAACCCTATCAAAAAGTATCAGGTCTATCGTGACAGCTCTGGAGCAATGACTGCCAGGATAGCAGAAGAGACCTTGACCATGAACGTGGAGCTGATTGAAGGGGTACTAGAAAGCTCATTATATAAAACAGTTCTGGATGCAGGTGAACAGCCAGCCCTTGCCATGCTCTTCACTCAGATATTCCAGTGGGATATAGATTTTTTCATTGACCCTCGCCAGGGTGACAGCATCAAAATTCTGTTTGAAAAATATACTCTCAATGGTGAACATGTAAGATACGGTAATATTCTGGCTGCCTCCTATATCAGTAAATCCTCTGAGGATACTGCCTATCGTTTTACAGATAGCAAGGGTTCCAGCAAATATTACGATGAAAAGGGGGTCTGTTTCCAAAAGGCTTTCCTGAAATCCCCCTTGAATTTCACCCGGATAACCAGTAAATTTGGCAGAAGGGTACATCCGATCACAAAAAAAAACAGTATGCATAATGGAGTGGATTATGCAGCACCCTATGGCACACCGGTCGAAGCAGCAGCCGATGGCGTGATCCAGCAAGCTCGCTGGAATGCGGGTCACACCGGCAATACAGTGATCATCAAGCATCCCAATGGCTATAAAACTCTTTACGGGCATCTGAGCAAGTATGGTAAATATAAAGCAGGTCAAAAGGTGAAGCAGCATGATGTGATCGGTTATGTGGGCTCTACGGGTCGCTCCACAGGAAACCATCTGCACTATACTATCTACCTGCATGGCAACCCTATTGATCCGCTCAAACTCAAAAACGTGGCCGGACCACCAGTTCCTGCCAGTGAAATGGCTGCTTTTAAGCAGAATGTCCAGAATTTGAAAGATCAGTTGAAATCAGAAATTGAACCGGAAATAGTAGATGAACCAGTGATCATTGCAGACAGTATGGAGCAGGATATCTTTCTGCCTTCAGAAAAAAATCCGATCAATCTGGATCCCACTATGCTGCTGATCATCATTATAGCACAATCTCTGCTCATAATCGTGCTTCTGATCCTGCTGCTATTTAAACGAAAACGTTACCAGAGAATTATTGAGTAATTTCTCAATCTCCTGATAATTATCTCTGTTTTCAATCGATGTATCCATAAATACATACAAGAACGAACATAATACCGAGAAAAAAGCAAAAACAGCAAAATCAACAGAAAAACTGTACTAATATAAAACTAGAGTACCTGAAATATCATATAATCAACTATATTAGATACTTTTAGCGTAATCAAAAGTAATCAGGAAGCCTTAAGGTGGAACAACAAAGCACGTACTGACATTTTTTTGTTATATTGTGCTTTGTTGTTATACCTGTTTGGCCGTTTGAAACAGGAAATTAGCTAAATTAGAGCAGAAAAAGCCTGGGGAAAAATTTAATCCGGGTAAAAAAGTGATAGATAAATATACAAGAAAACGATTGTTTCCTAATGATAAATTCTTAGCAATCTAAGGTCATCATCATTTTTACCAGAGATTTATCACTGTATATCAATTGCATAGTGTCAAAGAAATGTATCGGGGAAAATAATTTTGTTGATATGTATATGGATTGATAAAAAATAAATTTGACAACCTGCGGAGTGGTAACGAATTTGCAGATAATTGAATAAATGTATTTAAATATAAGGTTGAAGGAGTACTTTATGAAGGTTAACCTGAACCAGAAAGGCAGATTAGTGTTATTTGCACTGATCTTAGCTTTCTTGTTACCTTACTCATCCTTTGCAAAAGCGAACCCGGAAGACTACATGGTAAAATCCCTTCACGTATCAGATGTACCAGACGATGCGGGGAGTGGATTAGTAGTGAGTTGGGCGCCATTACCAAAGGATAGAAGGATTATTGAGTATCGAGTTTATCGTGGAACGGTTGCTGATACTCTTTTTTATATCGGTAAGATCGATGTAAATTTAAAGACTGGCATAGCTGGAGATTCAGTATATTTTTATGATTCCGGCTGGTTAGGTTTTGTGGACTTGGAGTCACCAGGAAAATTAAAAAAAGAAAAAGGTGATCATCCTGACCTGACACTTTACCGGGAATATCCTCGGGACATCACTGTTAATGGTCCCCAGTTAAGGGACAATTACGTAGTGCTGGGAATAGGTCAGGAGAAGGAATATCTTCATCAAGCCACAAAAGTGGAAAAAGAGAATGAAGATGGAGAGACGGATGTATATTCCGGTCTGCGTCTTAATCAGTTTGATGCTATGTATAAGCATTTAAAAACTGATCGGGAATATTATTATACAGTGATAGCTGTGGATGAAGCACGGCATTATTATCCTGAAGTAACACCAGTAAAAGGTGTACCGAGGAGAAATAGTCCTGAGAAGCCCAAACCTCTTGCCAGTGTATTTGTGGAAGATGCCAACAGGTTACAGTTTGAGTGGAAATTGCCAGTAGAACCAGGACCCGTAAATGGCTATCAGGTTTGGATGCTGCCAAAGGAAGCAAATGAAGATTTTGAAGCATACAAAAAAGAGCAGAAATTAAAAGAGCAAAATAAGCTT
>JAVCDJ010000077.1 GCA_030765845.1 Candidatus Stygibacter australis | reverse complement strand
ATGATCTGGAATATAATCCCCAGGCTTATGGCAGATTACATCTGGGTTATAAATTTAATGATAAGCACTATGTGTTTGCCACCTTGGCACCTTTTACTGTGAAGGCTGAAGGCACATTGGATAAGAATTTGATATTTGATGACACTTCATTTGCTGCTGGCGATAAGTTAACCTCGTATTATAATTTCAATTCCTGGCGCCTTACCTGGAGATATACTCTGGTGGATAAGAAAAACTGGCAGTTTGCTCTGGGTTTTACTGCTAAAATACGGGATGCCTATATTTCTGTGGAAAATTCTACTCGCAGAGAAGAATTCAGCAATGTAGGCTTTGTACCGATAATTCACTTTATGACAGATTATCAGTTAAATGATAAATTAGGAATTAACCTGACAGGTGATGCCTTGGCAGCACCGCAGGGTAGAGCAGAAGATGTGCGTTTTTCTGTTTATTACCGCTTGCAGGATAAGATAAAGCTCGATCTTGGTTACCGGATACTGGAAGGTGGAGCTGATAATGATAAGATTTATGGATTTGCTCTCTTCCATTATTTGTCGATGGGACTTAGCTATCAATTTTAAGGAGATTTAATGCAGCGAGAAGAATTTTTTAAAGATCATGATCCAGAAATATTAAAAGCAATAGAGGGAGGAATAGTTGGTATTGCCGGAGCTGGAGGATTAGGCAGTAATGCGGCAGTGGCACTTGCCCGGGCAGGAGTGGGAAAACTGATCATTGTGGATTTTGACCGGGTTTCTGCTTCAAACTTGAATAGACAGTATTACTTTGCTGAGCAGGTAGGTTCATATAAAGTGGAAGCATTGAAACAAAATTTAAAAAGAGTAAATCCCTGGTGTGAATATGAAATTTATATTAAGCGTCTTGATCCGGTGCTGATCCAGGAAATCTATGAAGATGTGGATATCCTGATAGAAGCATTTGATCAGGCAGAAGCAAAGCAGATGCTGATAGAAACCTGGGATGAATGTTTTGCTGATATACCCTTGATAGTAGGCTCAGGAATTGGTGGAATAGGTGGAAATAATAAATTAAGGCAAACTGCCAGCGGAAATCTGTATCTCATTGGAGATGGTGTGGCAGATGTGGAACAGGGCTTTAAACCTCTTGCTCCCAGGGTAACTGCAGTAGCCGGTATGCAGGCAAATCTTGCTCTGGAACTTTTGATTAGCAAATTCAATAAAATGAAATTAAATGACCTCAGGTAATAAATATGAATAATGCGTTTTATCTTAATGACCGACTGGAAGAATGGCATCCTGGAATGACAATTAAAGATCTGATTGATAAAAAGAATTTTATCTTCAAGATGCTGGTTGTAAAAATCGATAATAAACTGATAAAAAAAACTGATTATGACAAAACCTTAATTCCAGACAAGAGTAGCGTTCAGATACTGCACCTGATGAGTGGAGGTTAAAATCTATTGAACTGCATTTATAAATAAACGGCAAAATCCTCAATTGCAGAATGCAGTAATTTCTCCTTCCTTTTATTGAGTCGGGTAAATTTTATCATTTTGATAAAATTCTATTCATATCTATTATCAAAACAATCATTCCAGGAGAATCTCTCTCTAAATTAATTTTACCTACTACATTATATTTAAACGAGTTACATCACCTCCATTACATTTGGCATGAAATCTGCTTTATTGATATCAAAATACTCGGAGGGCTCTAATGATAAAAAATTATATTAAAATTGCATTTAGAAACCTGGTGCGGCACAAATCATTTAGTATTATCAATATTTTGGGATTAAGTATTGGAATGATCTGTTTCATCTTGATTGGTTTATGGATCATGGACGAATTTAGCGTTGACCGGCACAACGTAAATTATAACCAGATCTATCGTATCGGAACAGATTCCAAAATGGGAGAACAGGAAGGAACTGGAATTTCTACCGCCATACCTTTGGGACCTGCCCTAATGGCAGAAATTCCCGAAATTGAAAGCGCTGTCAGACTTAAAGGAGATTATGAAAATCTTGTCAGTTACAAAGAAACAAGTTTCCTGCTGGATAAGATATATTATACCGATGCGGAAATATTTGATGTCTTTACCATTCCTCTGATCAAAGGCAGTAATATTGACCTATTAACCAAACCCAAAACTATTGTGATAAATGAATCAACAGCAAATAAATTCTTCCAGAATGATGACCCGATCGGCAAGACTCTGAAATTCGACAATAAAACAGAATATGAAATTGTTGCTGTGGCCAAAGATATGCCCGTCAATTCTCACTGGAATTTCCAGGTACTGGCTTCATTCTGCTCACTTCGTAGTTATTCTGATACAAATTGGCTAAGCAATAATCTGATTACTTACATCAAAACTATTAAAGGCGTTGATGATGAAGCGCTATTAAAAAAGATCAATGACCTGTTCGTGCTCAAAGCAGACCCCATTCTCAAGCAGGTTATGGGAATAACTGTCAAAGAATGGGAGAAGACTGGTAATTATTATCATCTCCGCTTAACGCCACTTTCTCAAATTTACCTGTTCAGTCCTTCAGATGATGCTGTAGGGAAAAAAGGGGATATTCGTTATGTGTATCTGTTTTCCGCAATCGGTTTTTTCATTTTACTGGTTGCCTGCATAAACTTCATGAATATTACTACAGCACGATCTGCTGTAAGGGCAAAAGAAATTGGTATGCGCAAAGTTTTAGGTTCCAGCCGCGGACATTTGATTCGTCAATTCCTGATGGAATCCATAATAATCAGTATTTTCGCCATGATCATTGCCTTACTCGGCTCTAAGCTTCTGTTAAATCAATTCAATGATTTCACAGTTAAAGATCTGGCTTTGAATTTTATCGGTAGTTATTCTTATATTGCTTATTTCATGATAGCTGTCATTATCGGTCTGATTTCCGGTGGTTATTCTGCAATAGCTCTTTCTTCATACAAAGCAATAACCGTACTTAAAGGAAACCTCTTCCAAGGCAAACAAAAAACCGGGTTTAGAAATGCCCTGGTTTTATTCCAGTTCGCTATTTCGATCTTAGTGATACTTTGCACCATAATTTCACTCCAGCAGATGAAATTTATCAGCAATAAAAAACTGGGTTTTGCCAAAGAACAACTTTTGGTGATCGAAAGAGCACATATTCTCAAAGATCAGATCCCGGTATTTAAAGAAGAAATCCTCAAATCACCTGCCATAATTTCTGCCAGCGCAGCATTTAGCGTGCCAGGTTCATGTTCAGATGGCAGCATGTATAACAAAGATAATAACACTCCTGATGAATTGTATCATTTCTTCCGTTTATGCGGAGATTATGATTACCTGGAAACGATGGGAATCCCTCTGGTAGAAGGTAGAACATTTTTTAAAGATAGTGAAGCAGAAGAGCATTCAATCATCATTAATGAAACCGCAGTCAAGGAATTGGGCTATGAAAATCCCATCGGCAGAAAGCTGATAGATCCCGGCTCAAATGAAATCTTTACCATTATTGGCGTTGTAAAAGATTTCCATTACAATTCACTGCGCGATGAAATCTCTCCAATTATCATCTTTCATCCGTCAATCTGGTGGAAAGAATTTATGGTCATAAGGATACAACCTGAAAATGTTGCAGGAACTTTAGGTTTCATCAAGGAGAAATGGAGCGATTTAGCTGGTAATCAGCCCTTTGAATATTTCTTTATGGATACATATTTTGATAATTTACATAGGTCTGAACTAAGAGCTGGAAAGTTTTTCACAATTTTTGCAATTCTGGCTATCTTCCTTGCCTGTCTGGGACTTTTTGGCTTAGCAGCTTATACCACACAACAAAAAACAAAAGAAATCGGAGTAAGAAAAGTTCTCGGAGCATCAGTAAGCAGCATTGTTATAAATCTTATCAGGCAATTCACTAAATGGGTCATTTTGGCAAATATTATAGCCTGGCCACTTGGCTATTTCATCATGAAAAACTGGCTGCAAAACTTTGCCTACAGAATTGATCTGAACCCGAGTTACTTCATTTTATCAGGATTTATCACACTACTGATTGCAATCACGACAGTAAGCTATCTGACGATCAATGCAGCAAACAGAAATCCAATAAAATCACTAAAATACGAATAAAACAAAATACCTCACAAAGCCCTTGCGGATCGTCACAAGACCTCCGCAAGGTTTGCTGAAAAAAAAAGCACATATTCTGATTAATGTAGGCAGACATGGAATTTGACCTTTCTAAGACCTTGCGCATGGTCGATAGACCTCCGCAATGGTTGACCGTTATGAGTACGATATTTTAATTGCTAAATTGAATAATGCTATAGATTTATAAACTCTATCCTCTGACCAACCATTGTATATTGACATCATTGTATATTGACATCATGAAATTAGTATTAAGATATTGATAAGGAAAATGGAAGGGGTTAAGCTTGAACAACCATAGGGTATTAAAACCCGTTCGCAATGT
>JAVCDJ010000076.1 GCA_030765845.1 Candidatus Stygibacter australis | reverse complement strand
ACTTCCAGAATATCACTAAACAGTAATATGGGAAAACACACCATTAAAATTAATAAGAATAATACCTTCATATTTTCATTTCCTTCCAAAATATCCTGCCGTCCCTTTCGGGACGACAGGTATTACATTCATATTTTCCAAATCACGAGTTATCGAAGATCCTCCGTAGTTGTAACGAAGGAGGACGAGTTTCGGATCACGTAATAATTATTTCAACAATAACATCTTATGTGATAATGTCAATCCATCAGCCTGCAATACATAGAAATAAACACCGGAACTTACTTCCTGTCCACTGTTGTTTTCTCCATTCCAGATTACTTCATGTCTGGCGGCAGGGAGACTTCCTTTGATCAGGCTACGTATGTGTTGCCCTTTGATATTAAAGACATCTAACTTAACCAAAGAATTATTGGCAAGTTCAAATTCTATTTTAGTTTCGGGATTAAAGGGATTAGGACTGTTTCCTTTCAGGCAAGTTGCTTCAGGTAGGTTGCCATTCTCTATATCTTTATCTCTAAGTGAAACCTTCAAGAAATCTCCACAATCTGCAACTATTGCCTTCTCAGTTTTAAAATATCCAGTTTTATTATCCCTATATGCATATTGTTCTACCGGCATAGCACCGTTTCTCTGAGGAAACCAGAGCTGAAATTCCAGATCCTTTAACTCAATTGTAGGATCATTCAGGATATATGCATTAAGTTGCACCTGACTTTCTTTGATCACGGTTGCTCCTTTGCAGATTTCTTCCACAAAGATGGCAATTTCAATGGGTTTTTCACCTTCTTCATAACAATCCAGGTCAATTTCTACGAAGATTGGGATATAATCTTCCTGATCTTCATATTCAAAATATTCAGCAAGATCACGCTTATAATAATCAACGTAGGGTGGTTCAGGATCATCACCTCCCCATTCGAAGTCAACATCATCATCACCGATATAGATTACAGAGACCATCTCACCGAAATTTATAGCTAAATCCGGATATTCAGCACAACTAATCCAGTTATCAGTATAACCTGAACCTGTTCCGGCAACCGGTAAACGTGCTAAAGCCCAGTCCCGTGCTTTTATCATGATCAGGTTTTCCAGTATTGGTTCCAGTGCTTCCATCGGATGCAAACTCCCCTCAAGAAAATATCCCAGCCAAATCTCACGCTCATAATCATCAATGATTTCATTTAGAGTACAATTTATTTCTCCTTGAACAGGTAGTTCTATATGAATGTTATCTTCAGGATTACCTGAAGTTCCGGGGAGAAATCCAGAGTATTCAATGAAATGATAAAAATCAGCATTTTCACTCATCTGGATCTTATAACCCTTCTGTGAACGGACATCCAAATCCATTACATTTGCTGGAACTGGATTAAAATGACCATTTTCCCAATAAAATCTTCCATACTCTCCATTATATTTCCATTCCAGGTTGTTTAAAATGTAATATTCTGGACTAACGTCGAAAAGCCCATTATCCTCATATTCATCAAACACATAGCTAACGATATCATTAGTGCGAGTTGATTCAGCAAAGTTATCAATCCCAGGAATGGATATCCAGTTGTAAGCCAAATTCTCTTGGAGAGTAGCAATTGAATTACAGTGTTCTACAGCAGTTTTTGCCCCAATATCCTGACGTGATCCGTCTGGATCCTGATCATCAGGATCGAAGAACCATTCATCCGAATCACTATCAGGATTCGGATGCCCTGTATCAATACAGGATGATTTAACAGAAGCATTCCATTCAGGATAAAACTGAGTATTAAGGTGTGGATCTTCAGTTACTGTATTGCTGACTGTAATAGTGGAATTGAACTCATTGCTTGTGTTTCCATATAGGCAATTATATCTTACCAAGTAGGGATCTGAAGCACCATCATTTATACGAATCGGATAAGGCTCAGAATAGTTGAAGATATTATCGGAAATGATATTATTCCGGAAATCCAGATAAGTAAAATCCCAGTAAGATGCAGCTACAGTTGTGTTGTCGGTGAAAGTGTTGTTATGACAGAATAGATCATTTACATGCTGAAAAGCGCAGGCAATGGTCATATCACCAAGTCCCGGGGTTTCAGTTATTATATTGTGCTTGAATGAAATATTGGCAGAATTTTGAACAAATACTGCCGCAGCTAAAGGAGATGAGGCTGTGTCTGAGTTCAATTCATTACCCGTGATAGTATTACCTTCGATGGTGTAATCTACATAATCCTCATTCCCTGTTTGAGCTTGGAGATAAATACCTCCACCGATATCGCTTATATTTCCTTCTATCTCGTTATCTTCAATAATTGAAGTACCTGCAGTTGAAGAAATATAAATTCCACCACCTGCTATCGGTGCCTGATTATTTGTGATCTGATTATTAATTATAGTTGAAGGATGAAATATAGCAATTCCTCCACCGTTTTCACCTCGAACCGGAGTTGTTCTTATGTTATCATGAATATAGCAGTTTTGTATTGTCAGGTAACAATCGGTTAGTTCAGTACTACTTTCCACAATTCCACCTTCAACCCAGTTACATATTTCCAGATTATCAAGCGTTAAACTGACATCATCACAGTCATAAAAGGCAATCCCATGCTCAAGAACTCCCTGTCCATTAATGACACAATCTCCAATTCCAATGATTTCTAAATCTGCGCTCTGCAAACCGTGAATTCCCATTTCATCAGCATAAGTATCACTCAACATGATAATCTTTGAACTTATTGGATCTGGCAGAATTGCTTGATTTATATCTTGAACATAATCCATAGCTGATATAAAATCATGAAACCCATTTACCATTATATCACTATCAACAATAATATTATTTAGATCAATTTCTTTCATAGTAACATCTATTAAATGATCGTCACCATTATCGATAGTTAGTTCTCTTCGGACTTTATAATAATCTGAATCTTCTCCATTCAATGGCATCAATTCAAAGTTCAAATGGAATTCAGGATTTCCATCATAATTAACAGGAGTTAATTCAAATTCATAGTTTCCAGAATCATCAATATTACAGGTTACAACTGGTCCATCATTATCAGCAATATTCAATATTACATCAGTAACATTACCGTTTCCATTAGTTAAAGTAACAGTACCACTTATCTGCGATATTTGAGATTCAAGGTAAGCCTCAAAATTCTCTCCAGTTATTGAGGATGTCAAATCTGCATAGGTACGCTCTTCCGGATATACATTGAAAGTGGAAGCATCAGGAATTAATGAACCTGAACAGCCACTCGGAACAAGAATCTCATAAGTGTTAGTACTTGTCACTGAAGTCTCATTAAGTTGAATGTCTTCTTCATCATAAAAGCCTATATCCAAATCTTCTATGGGCGTTGATGAGTAGTTGGTAAAACTTCCTGAGATAGATACTGGATCGATAGCTTCGAAATTACAATCAGTAAGAGTAGTTGTGACATCATAATAATTCTGATCTTCATATGTATAGAGATATGGGTAGTCAGGATCAGTTAAAAAAATATGTATGTCACGTCCACCAGATATATAAGGTATATTATCAAAAAAATATGTACTATCTTCAGAAACAATCTCAGTGTCATACCAATTACCAGATTCAAGATGAATAATAGGTAAATTATCTAATGGTAGATTAGAAACAGTACCAGACACAGAAAAATATACATTGTAGTAAATATCAATAGATGTTTCGCAATAGTTAGGCTCATTTTCTAAACCTGTTCCTGCTTGATCATTAACAATCGATATGTTAAAAAAGTTACTATCTTGAATAACATCTTGGACGAAATCCAGAGTGAATGTATCGTTACTATCAAATGATGGACCAAATTCTACATTAATTCCATCGGTAACGAACAATGTATCTCCATAGCCTATAACATTTTCGAACGCAAAAACAGGGGGCATATCAAACATATTATTATTCTCAAGGCGTTCATAAGTAAGATGTCCAACGGGTGTTGCCTGGCTCATTGTAATATTCAAGCAAGTGTTATAGAACAATATGGAGCAACCGTCATAATTGAATAAGGTATCATCCCAAAGGTGATATTGATTGTATTCTCTTTCAATAACGTAATGCACTTGATAATTTGGATCAGTCAATTCAACGTCCCAATAATCGGAATTTTGTATTAGACCAAAATATCCATTTGAATATTTATGGCACCAATCACTTAAATCATTACATGTATAGTATCCAGCCTGTATTGATCCATTATCTTGATCACAATCATAAGGATTAAAATATTCATAATCTCTTCCTAAAGACTGTCGCCAAGCTAAGGCAACCAGCGAATCACAATTTTCATCGTTAAAATCTATATCAATTAGACTATTATTTTCATTAAGGTAATGAATCGGACTACTATGTAATCTTGTCCTGTATTGATTATTTTCTACATCATAGGTTTTGCTAAAAAAGGTTCTACGGGAGACGATTTCTTCTTCTGCCATCAGTGCCGTAACAAAAAGGCACATGATCAGTATATATATTATTCTTTTCAAAATAACCTCCATAGTTTTTTGTGGTTTTAAGATTTTCAGAAATTTCTGGAATTCGCTGTCTGTCTGGTAGTAGAAGTACCAGGCAGACAGTTTATTAAGGATATTTGAGAGGAAACCCCTTATCAAATTTTTTATAGTGATCTCTGAACAAGTATGGATATTTAATAATTTTTTTACCATCTTCCATAAAAGTATAATTAATAAATTTGCTAATAGACATCCTTTCCTCCATATATATAGTCCCCGAAAATGCTAAAATGTGACAACACCACGCAATATTTCTTTGTATTTTATATAATTTTTTATGTATTTATTTTAGCTCTTTTAAATTAAATAAAATACATTTGCATTTATTTTTCTTTTATATTCTTGATACATATAATATTTATATTTAATTAATTACAGTATATGATTTATGTCAATAATGTAACAATAAACTGTTTTTTTCTGTTTATAAAATGAACTCAGTTAATGTACTAATTATGACACTAAGATTGATTGTGTTAAACACCTTATTAACATGACATAATATTTAGATAGTATCCCAACCCGAACTTATATCAGTATTCAAATCAACTGCATAAATAATCATTCCCAGTATGAGAAAAAGAATAATTTGAAAATTACATTTATCAATAAGGGCTTTTACTAAATCTTAAATAAATAACTGGTTGATGCCTAAATATAAAGAAAAAACCGGACAGTTACCTGTCCGGTCGGTTTATTTCTTTTGGAAAGAAAGAAATTTATCTTATTTCAATAGCAGCATGCGCTGAATGCCGCAAGTTTTATTATCAACCTTTAATCTGTAAAAATATACTCCAGACGCAGTAGCTCTCCCGTCTTTATCAATTCCCTGCCATATCATCTGATGCTTTCCGCTGATTGGATTTGCAAATTTCTGATCAAGTATCTTCTGCCCTTTAATATTAAATATCTCTATCACAGCTTCTACGCACTTCCTCCTAAAAAAACTATTGTTAAACTAAGATTAATTAAACTTGGTCGATTAGCAACACCAATATCAATTCTTAAACAAACATCTTCACTAATTATATAGCTGTATCCAATACCGCCTGTTAATCTATAATGAATAGAACTTACATCTATTCCATTCTGTATAATAGAATTGATTAAATCACGTGATACTATGTAATCTAAACCGATTTGAAAATATCCATAAATCCCTTTATACATTCTCTTTCCAAAGTAATTGCCTTGATAATATATCCCACATAATTCGTTTGTTGACAGGAATCCTCCTTTTCCATAATGCAGGTTCAATATTGATTCCTGATAGTCTTCATTTTGCGAATACTTTATACCTATTCCACCTGAAGCATCGATCATAATACCCGATGATAGCTTGAATAGATATTCGTATTTTGTATTATTTCCACTGTCAGATTTTTCTAAATCCAAATCTTGCCCACATAATTGGATATATAGGCTATTAAATAAGCCTATAAGCACTAAACCTATTATCCTTTTCAAAATAACCTCCATAGTTTTTTGTGGTTTTAAGATTTTCAGAAATTTCTGGAACTCGCTGTCTGTCTGGTAGTACAAGTAACAGGCAGACAGTTTATTAAGCAAAATTTATTTCTTCATTACCTGCTGTCAATTGAATATAAAAAAAACCGGACAGTTACCTGTCCGGTCGGTTTATTTCTTTTGGAAAGAAAGAAATTTATCTTATTTTAAAAGCAGCATTCGCTGAATGCCGCAAGTTTTATTATCAACCTTTAATCTGTAAAAATAAACTCCTGATGCAGTAGCTTTACCGTCTTTATCAATTCCCTGCCAAACCATCTGATGCTTTCCGCTGATTGGATTTGCAAATTTCTGATCAAGTATCTTCTGTCCTTTGATATTGAATATCTCTATCACAGCTTCATCGGCTGGTGCTACCAACTCAAAACTTATCACTGTCTGTGGATTAAAAGGGTTAGGATAAGCGTACATAACTGATCCAGGTTTCATGATAAAATCAGTTTCTATTGCAGACATCCCATATTCATAAGCTCCCAGATCAGGTGCTGTCCCTTCATAATCTTCTTCTGACAAATCTGCCAGAATTTGACCATTATACTCAAAATATGCAATCCCGGTATCGATACATGGAGACCCTAAATCCAAATTATAATCTCCTGTCAAAGGGTTTAAAAACATAGGATCTGCATCAATGTTTTCTCCTAACCAGTTTACCTGTCCATGATCATAAGTGAATATATTTTCCATACCGCCTTGCACGTCACAATAGGCAAAATTTATTTCATTGAAATCACTTTGTGTCCAATAACATACTTCATCTGGTGTATTACCCCATAGAATTCCATTCACAATATTTATGTGAGAGCCCTGATTTAAGGTCATTGCCCCGCCATTCGCAAATGCTTCATTATCTGCGATCGTCACATTTACCATAATCGAGTTATCATCGACTAAATACATGCCACCACCTGTATATTCGGATATATTACCACAGATATCTACCCTCTGCATTATCGCTTCTGAATTGTAGCTATTTATTCCCCCACCATAAGCTGTAGCAAGATTATTTGCTATTTTCACTCCTCTCAAAACAGGCTCTGAGGAGAACATTGAAATTCCTCCACCATATTCAGATTCATTATTTGTTATCGAAACATTGCTCATTTCTACTTCAACGCAATGGCTCAAACATATCCCCCCACCCGTATCTCCTGCATAGTTATTCTCAATTCTCACATCTTTTATAAATAATTCAGAAAATTCTCCATTTATTCCACCACCCCAATAAGATGCCATATTTTCACAAAACAATACATTCTCCAGGTTTATACTGGTATTTTCGCAATAGAGTCCTGCTCCAAAATATTGGTTACCACCTGTAATTGTTAAATTTGAAAGCTTGATATTGCCTGCGTACCATTCCCAGATCACCCGATTGCTTTCCTCTGCATCCAACACAACTTCCTCTATTCCTGTCCCACACAGATGCACATAACTGGGAAGCATTATAGGAAAATGCTCCCCATTACTTGTAGGACTATACAACCCTTCATCCAGAAAGATATTTAAAGTATCTCCATCTTCTGGTAAGATAGAGCATAATGCATACTGGATAGTCTTCAGGGGATCTGCTGGATTTAGTCCACTATTACTATTATTCCCTGTTGTGGAAACATATAGATCTTGATTGTACTGCTCTATTTTCCCGCTTTGAATTATTATTTGCGTACTATCTCTGGGTTGAATATGATACTCAGTAGGATTCATAACGGTAAATGTATCTAATATTACAGAAGTAAAAGAATCCGAGTAAATATCATTACCACAGCAACTGCAACTGGTATTATTCAGGTAAATATCACACAATTCCGTAGAACTGAAAACCGGCGTTAATGCACACTGACAACGCAGGCCTCCTCCTCTTCCATCTGAAGAGTTTTGCGTAATTATCACATTGCTTAAATAAGGATCAGAATACCAGGTATAAATCCCGCCACCCCCTATTGTGGCATGATTACCCAGTATCTTTACCTCATTCATATTTGAATCCGAACAGTGTATATGAATTCCTCCTCCCCTCTCTGCCTGGTTATAACAAACAGAATCATTATTCATGTTTAAAATTCCGTCTTCTATATATATACCTCCACCATTATTGCCACTGTTATTATAAATCATGCTGTTGTTTATTGTTACGGTTGAGTAATTTATATAAATTCCTCCTCCGTCATCTGTGCTTTCATTATTTGTGATCATTACATTATCAATAAATACTCCCATCGACCAGTCACAATGTATTCCTCCTCCATCCACCGCCACATTGCCGGTTATTATCAAATTAGAAAGATTTACTGGTGATCCCCAAAGATAGATTCCCCCACCGTGGGAATAATTACCGTTAGATAGCGTGAGACCTGATAATCCACTGTTATACCCACCAACACCGAGAATTCTAACCACACAATCATTCCCTCCTCCATCTATCACTGTCTCTGATATATATTGTGGGTCTGAGGTTTCATAAAACAAAGAACTCACTAATATTTGTTTCCCATTGTAATCTATATTTTCATAATATGTACCAGGGCTTAATATGATAACATCTCCATTTTCCACAGCGTCTATAGCTCCCTGAATGGTAGTGTAATCCTCCGGCACATAAAAGGTCTCTCCATAAATAAACATTGCAATTAATTGTATGATCAGTAATCCCCACATTTTTTCTCTCATTCTTCCTCCTGTAATTTGCATAATATTATTACCTACGCCGAATTTCTAATGCAATTAATAATATTAGTGTAGAAAAATATTCATTGAAATTATGAAACTCTTTGTCAGTACAATTGAATATTTTCACATTACTTCTTACTAAATTATTATATTAATGGAAATTTTGTCAAGTGCAATAGTTAGATTCTGGTCTATCCTCGTTTTTCATAAATAAATTCCTTCATCACCTGCTGTTAATTGAATATAAAAAAAACCGGACAGTTACCTGTCCGGTCGGTTTATTTCTTTGGAAAGAAAGAAATTTATCTTATTTTAAGAGCAGCATGCGTTGAATGCCGCAAGTTTTATTATCAACTTTTAACCTGTAAAAATAAACTCCGGAAGCTGTAGATTTTCCGTCTTTATCATTCCCTTGCCAAACCATTTGATGTCTTCCGCTGACTGGGTTGGCAAATTTCTGATCAAGTATCTTTTGTCCTTTGATATTGAATATCTCTATCACAGCTTCATCGGCAGCTTCTGCCAGTTCAAAACTTATCACCGTCAAAGGATTAAAGGGGTTAGGATAATTAGGCAGCAGTACATCACTGGCAGGTACAACTTCTGCCACATCATTATCAGTAAGCGAATTATCACCATAATATCCAGTGCGGCAAAGATTTCCACGATAGGTTGACCAGGGGGCATCAGAGCCTTTGCGGAGCTTGCTGTCTATCACTATCACGCGATTACTGGTGCTGAATACTATCTCATAATCCAGATCATTATCCAGATCAGCAATTGATGCCGGGAAATTATCATTATAATTTATGGGAACCGGTGAAAAATCTATCTCAGTTCCGTCATTACTATACACATAAATTGTATTTGTGGCTGAAAACCAGATCAGGTCAATGCCATTTGCATTATCAATATCAACTGCCAGAGGTGGTTGAGAAATTGAGCATTCAATATCCAGGGGCCAGCCAGGAAGATCAGTTCCATCCTGCTCGCAGATATACACAACTCCGAAAGCGGTTGTAAATGCCAGTTCCAAGTCCTCATCTCCATCAAAATCTGCTGCAATTGGTGCTGATACTATATTGGCTTCCAGTTGCCTGTCTTCAATTATCTCACCCGTAGGGGAGATCACCAGTAATCTGCCGTCCATTGTTCCCAATGCCAGATTATGATTATCTAGAATAGTAGCTCCGCTGCAGGGATTGCTGCCCAGATCAACCGGGAAGCCGACAATCTCCTGCCCGTTATATTTGATCAGATGCAGTTGTCCGTCCAATCCAACCAGGGCAATCTCAGTTCCGCCATCTCCATCAAAATCTGCGGCTGCCATTTCCTGAAAACAAAGTACGCCCAATGGCAGTGGAAAGCCATTTTCCAGTTCCCCATTCTCATCTAAAACTATCAATTCTCCATCCATGCCATAACTAACGGTTTCCAGAAGACCATCACCATCCATATCAGTAAGTACTGGTGTGAGTAATTGATCAGCATCATGCTGATAGGCAAAAGCAAGTGTGCCATCCAGATTACGGGCATAAATATTACCGACACGTGTTGCCATCACAATTTCATTTTCACCATCATTATCAACATCACCCAATGAGGTTTGATTCTCAATAGTTTCACCTGTCGCCCAGGGGAAACCATCCATCTCTTCAGCAAGCAGGTTAATGCCATACATATCTCCATCCATGGTGGTGGTTAATATATCAAACTGTCCATCATCATCAAGATCAGTGATTATTGGTGCCACGCTCAGGCGTTCTGCCAGAAACCAGGGCCAGTTCGTCTGCTGGATAGATACTTCAAAATCAAAACTGTATGATTTCTCAAATTCACTATCCGTTCCCACGGGTGCCATAATTGTGATAGTATAGGGATAGGCATCATAACTGCAATCAGATGGTACATACACAATTATAGGTTCAGAAGTTACAGTCTCTCCCGAGGCTATCGTTCCATAATATATAGATTCAGTTTCAGTGGTTACTGCTGTATCTTCAAACTGGATATATATAGTCACATCTTGAGCATCTGCCCAGTCAGCATTTGCTGTAAGAGGTATGGTTATCTCAATTGTTTCACCCGGATTGATTGCTCCATCGCCATCACCCTCTGTATCTGTATATACAGGTTCTTCCGGTTGAATAAAGGGGAAATCAGGGTCTGGCACTTTCAATGTTATTGATGGATCTCCCATCAAGGTCAATTCATAATGTACCCAGCGCAAATGCGAATATTCAATTGCCGCATCAGCCATCACATCGCGACTATATGCCAGCGCCTTGCCAAACTCACGGATTTCATAGGTAAATATTGCCTGGATAAATGGAAGATGATAGCGTTGTGAAGGTCCATTCGCCGGCTGACCGGGTATTCCCCAGCCATAACGTGAATTGCCTATAAATTCAAAGAATCCACCGGGTCTGATGATGAAATTTTCCGCTATACTTTCACTGGCTTGACCCGTAGCTTCATCAAATGCTGACGGATAACAGCCCTGTGAATAGCCAAAACCAAACTCGGTATTATAATAATCTGCTGCACTGGGACGAGTCTGCCCGAAAACAAATCCTTCATTAGCATGTCCCAGATGATTCAAAAATCCTAATCCTTCATTAATAGCAACTGTTACGCCATACTCGCTATAGGTGCCATCACGTTGATATAAGGTCTGCAGGTGAAATGGCTCATCCATATCTTCCAGTAATAGATCCATGGAATCTCCACCCCAGGTGTCAGGATTTCCCCAAAGAAATTCTCCTACCATAGTGCAGATATTATTGGAATAGGTATTATCATCCACGTAATGTGTTACTTTATTTAACCAGTTTATCATATCCTGTGCATTATCTACCGGTAATCGGCTGATAGCAAGCTCAGGAACCAGATCAACATCGTCTTCCACTTCACCATAAACTCCATTCTCATTACCATCCCAGTCATTATCAAGGCAGGAATAATAAAGATCGCAGGGCAGGTTGTTATCTATTGTTCCGCCGGCATTGATATAAATACCGCGTATGGGAATTATCTCATCATCACCACCTAATATCACATATTCCAAAGGATTATCGGTCATAGACCACGTCATATAAGCATCATTAATAAAGTTTTTTATCTTTGCCTGGTTATTTGCACCTTCATATTCGTCATAAATATCTTCGGTATAGAAAACGCCTGTTTCCAGTCCATGATCTAATTTCCAGCTTAGATAATCTGTAAACCATTCACTGGTTTCCATACTGGTGATCAGGACCATGCTGTAAGGCTCAGATGGGTCCGCCAGAGATCGGCTCAGATAACTCTCGGTTTTCTGATAACTGCTTCTGGCTTCAGTATTATAGATCTCCTGTCCCTGGAAGATTGATTCATTTTTGGTCAGCAGCATTCTTGACTGAGCTTCATAGACAGCTTCATCAAAATGAGTTGTGATCTCAATTTCTGCCTGTTCCTGCCAGGTAATTGTTTCTGCCTGAGGATTATAACGCCAGGGATATAAATGAATATATAGTATATCATAACCATTTTGACGTTGACTGCCCACCATCTTATAACCAGTAGAGGGATAGATAGCAGATCTGCCATAAATTGACTGGTCTGCCGGAGTGGTTACCACATATTCCTGAGAAAATGGCTGAGGCTGTTGAACAGGCTCAATATTCCGCTCAAGTTCTTGTATCTCACCCGAATAATTAACAGTTACATTATCAGCGAGTTCGCCCATAGGTAAAAGGTATTTTACGCTTATATAAGGTAATGATGGTGATCCTGGCTGCAATATTACAGGATTATTAGTTGCTTGATCAAAATCGGTTATATCAATAGTAATACACATCAAGGCTGCCGCTGGCAATAGCAGGGCTGCCAGAAATATTCTTAATTTCATTTATACTCCCCGAAACTTTATTTAGCATTTACAACCTTGAATTAAGTGTAATTAGTCAAGTTAATTCTTTCAACCTTATATGTTTGATATCATGCAAATAATTTTGCTTATCTTTTTCACCATAAAGATAGCACAATCAAAACTCTCGAATTTAGTCGAAATAAACTTTGGATTGACTCGAAAGTGACCTGCCTATAATCTGGTAATATTGCTAAAGAAATATAGTGCCAGAACAACAAAGCACACATATCAGTTGCAATCTAGTAATTATACACAGCAGCTTTTTCGTCGGGTGTCCCTTTCAAAGCTCATTAATAAGATTATTCATGCTCAATCAACCACAAACTAAGCAGAAGTTATGAACGGTATTCCGGGCATGACTTCTGGCGATCAGGGCTCCAGTTTTTCCTGGAACTACGAGCATCAGCTCGTAGCTCTTCAATTTCTACGAGCTGGTGCTCGTAGTTCCCAATCTGCCCGTCTTAACTTAATACCTCCCTGGTATATAAATTAAAGCCTGTTAATCGTTGTTTCTGGTACCTCGCGGCTCTTTGATTCCATTCATCACGCTCATTTTGCGAAAGTGTTTGCCATTCTATAGCTATTTCTTTTATCTTATTATTAAAATAGAGTGTTTGCGGGTTCACAATGTGGTCATACCTTCGCCGGTGATAGAGCCAGGGATTTTCACGCTTGCTGTCTTTATAGCTGTAATCTGGGACTTCATAGGCTACTTCTTCATGGTATTTCCCGGACATGGCAGTGATCCAGTTCACTTTGCTGCGCAGTCCTCTGCGATAGGTCTTTATGCTCTCATATTCGGGTTCAGGCAGGCTTAGAATATGTTCCAGATTTGCTGTCAGCCAGATTTCATAAGCTGCATCCAGATCGCCGGAGGTGATGATAAAATTTCGCTGGCAATATAATTCATCCTGAAAATAGCAATCCAGCCCAAACTCGCCTTCTGCATGAAAGCTCAATTCCACCCTGGTGCGTGGTGCGATAGTCTGATGAAAGCCCATTGGCATGCCCTGCCAGCGTAATTCATAATCACCCCGCTGACGTACATAAAACGCCGTTTCACCGAGGAATTTCTGTGCTCCGGGGTTCAGGATATACGGCGTGTAATAATTGAGTTTTTTGATTACAGACTTATAATCAGCCAGCCTTGGATTGGAAACCATAGCAGCAAAGCGCCTGATAGCTTCATTTCTGATCACCAGCGGAGTACGCTGATAGTATGATACCGGGTCATAGGGATAATGTTCCTGTGTGCCGTTTCGTTTGGTGCGATACACAGTGCCTTCAAATTCGCCATGCACTTCAAAATTCCGCTGCACGAAATCGATCACAGTCTTACCTGATAGATTTTTCATCTTTTCCACCTTATTTAAAACTATTTCTTGATGCTTTCTCAAGCATCCCCCACATATAAATTAACTAAAAAGTGATATCAGCCAACAACAACTTAGCACGTAGTGACATTTTTTTGTTAGATAGTGCTAAGTTGTTATGGGTGAGATAGGGAATATAGGATTTATAGGACACTGATGCCAAGGATTACACTGATTAACACGGATAATGTAAGAGCTTCAATCACTGAAAGCACTGAAAGACACTGAAAAATGTAAAAGAAGAACTTATTATTTGCTTAAAGAGTATATTTTCCCCTTCTGTGCATTTCTGTGCCTTCAGGTGCGTCACGAAGTGGTGTACCTCTAGCTGGTGAAAGTCCAGTCCGGTTAATTTTCTGTTCAGCCGGAAGTGAAAAAGATGACTATCTCCAGTAATG
>JAVCDJ010000075.1 GCA_030765845.1 Candidatus Stygibacter australis | reverse complement strand
CTTATAACTATAAGCCATTATGTCAGTTACAGCAAAAAGTAACATTTTTGCCCCTTTTCCGAATATACATACCCCTATATTTAACTTTTATAAAATACTAACCAGGTTTTCTTCTCATCTTCTCATCTTCGTACCCTCGTTTATTCGCCAACTCTGATTACATTACACCCTTAATTTTACATTCTTGTCAGCCTATGGCTGATTACATTTTCAATTGCTCTCACACTTTCGCCCCTTCTCATTTTCACAACTTCTCCCCTCCGCTCCAGGATTACATTATATACTTAATTTTACATTCTTGTCAGCCTATGGCTGATTACATTTTCAATTGCTCTCACACTTTCGCCCCTTCTCATTTTCACAACTTCTCCCCTCCGCTCCAGGATTACATTACACACTTAATTTTACATTTTACATTTTCAATTTTTAATTATTCAATCCCCATAACACACTATTATTTAACATAATACACTTATGAAATAAAGTGTGACCATAAAGTGACCGCTTAATTTATTAGGTAATATTATTTTACAAACAAAAGTCACTCTTTTCGCACTTTCTGACATATACATGCCCTACTTTTTAATTTTTATTTGAAAGGTATTACCCACAACGTAGATTAATCTTTTAGATTAATCATTTAAATAATTGCTTAATCTAAAAGATTAAGCTACGTCTTAAATTCAACACTGATCCTGCTTAGAGAGTACTATTATGTATTCTTCTTCAGTTTGTTCGCGTTTGTTCGCGGCTAAAAAATCTTACATTACATTCTCTGTGTTCTCTGTGCCCTCTGCCTGCCGTGCCGTAGCTTTATGCGAAGGATGGTGGTAAAAAATCTTACATCACATTTCCTACATAACCAGATAATCCACTATGATCACCCCAAAGTCCTGCCCCGATTATCATCCAGAACCCTGAGCTTGCCTGTTGCAAAAACTAAAAATTGTTCGCGTTTGTTCGGTTTGTTCGCGGCTAAAAAATCTTACATTACATTCTTTCCTGCCAATATAATCCTTTTCAATGTAGCTCAATCATCTCGGATTGACTGAATAAGAACTTAATCAAGTACGATTAATCTAAGTGAATAATATGCAGCATTTAGGTGAAGAATGTGTGAAAATTAATTTTCCTTGACAGAGAAAAAGGCAATGACGCTTATTACTTTGAATAACAGAGTTGTATGACACTGTATAAATAATCTATTTGATTACATAGAAAATTATGCTAATATAAAAAAGGATGCATTGAGCGAGGGCTAAGGAGGAATATAATGAGAAAGACATTTTATTTTGTTATTGGTTTAATTTTATTCAGTTTTATGAGTCTGTATCCAACTGTAATTAATATTCCGGACGACCAGCTAACCATTCAGATGGGAATATATGCAGCAGTAGATTATGACACAATTCTTGTTCAACCCGGTATTTATACTGAGAACCTGGATTACAGTGGCATGAACATCGTAATCGGTTCTTTATTTTTAACAACTCAAGACCCTGCCTATATCGAACAGACCGTAATAGACGGGAATGATAATGGAAGTGTGGTTATATTCGAAAGCAATGAAGGCAGTGACGCTGTATTATCTGGATTTGTCATTACCAATGGTTATTCTACAAACTGGTCTGAAGCGTTTAGTGGTGGTGGCATCTGTATTATGGATGCAAATCCGAGTTTACAAAATTTGATAATTAAAAATAATAGAGCAAGATATTCAGGTGGTGGAATATATTGTGAAAATGCCTCACCGATTATCAGCGATGTGACCATTACCGAAAATTCCGCTCAAACTTGTGGTGGAGGATTGAGCTGCTGGTACGATTCTTCTCCTGAACTGAATAATGTTACTATTACCAGAAATATTGCCGAAAGATGGTGTGGTGGCGGGATTTTATGTTATTATAATGCAACTCTGATTTTTAATGAGGAATCACCCTGTAATATTTTTTTAAATAATGCTCCCTGGGGAACTGATATCTATTTAGAATCTGCGCAACCCAGTATTGAAGTTTTTGTGGATACTTTTACGGTGATGAACCCTACAGATTATTATGCCTATCCTGCCGCTAATCTTATCTTTAATCTAGATAATGCCCTAATGGAACCGGTTAATGCTGACTTATATGTTAGCCCAATCGGCTCTAATAGTAATAGTGGATTAGTGCCTGAAGAACCCTTATTATCATTATATTTTGCAATACTTAAAATTGAGGCAGATGAAGAGTCTCCCTGCACAATCCACTTAGCGAATGGCACATATTCATATTCTCTCACAGAAGATATCATGCCGGTATTAGGCAAAGACTATGTGACAATTCAAGGTGAAAATGCTGATACCACCGTTCTTGATGCCGAAGAAAGGTCTGGCGTGGTTTGTAATCCAGCTTATATCAATTACGGCATTATGGAAAATCTGACTATCACTAATGGCAATGCCCAATACGGAGGTGGAATTTATGGTGCCTACTATTCAAGCTCAAGTTTTAATAATCTGATTATTACTAATAATCATGCAGAAGAACGTGGCGGTGGCATATACTGCGAAGAAAGCAATTACAATCTCAGTTTGACCAATGGGCTGATCTGTGATAATACTGCAAATACAGGTGGTGGAATTGCAAATGGTTTCGGCTATCCATCTTCTATCTCTCTTACAAACGTAACTATCAGGGAAAATTACGCTAACCGTGGTGGTGGAATTTATTGGGAAGGAGATGATATTGACTTTGACGGAGAATCCAGATGTAATATTTACTCTAATATATCGACGGAAGATGTCGGTAATGATCTGTATTTTGAATATATCTACGAATTAGAAGTTGTTGTGGATACCTTTTCGGTACTGTATCCCACTGATACCCAGGCATACCCCATCGAAGATATCGAGTTTGATATCCTGCATGGATATGCCGGAAATCTGGTAAATGCCGACCTCTACGTTGCCACCTGGGGTGATGATTCAAATTCTGGTCTCACTCCCGATGACCCATTGCAGACAATTCAATATGCCTTGAACAGAATATATGCGGATAACGAAAACCAGCACACTATATTCATTGAAGAAGGTGTTTACAGTTCTTCTGAAACAGGCGAAGCCTTTCCCATCGAACATAGATCAGAATACGTGTCCATTTATGGATCAGAAAACGGAGATACCGTGCTGGATGCTGAAATGCAGTCCAGCGTTTTATCAATACTTAATGTCAGCGAATCTACTATCAGTAATTTAAGGCTCATACATGGAAACACTTATCATGGTGGTGGAATATTTATGGAAAACTCTGATCCTGTTCTCCAAAAAAACACCATTACTCACAATACCGCTGATAGAGGTGGCGGTTTATATTGTTGTAAAAACTCTGATCCTTTGATCATAAACTGCACTATTTCTGAAAATACGGCTACTGATGAAGGAGGAGGTCTATTTCATCATGATACTGGAGATATCACTATCCAGAATTGTATTTCCTGGAATAATACCCCTGATGAGATTGTCAGTGCTACAAGCACGGGTACCGAGATAGTAAATTATTCAGATATTGAGGGTGATTTTACAGGTATAGGGAATATTGATGCAGACCCGCTATTTGCGGATGCTTTAAATGGTGATTTCCATCTAACCTGGTTAAACTTTCCAGTGCCTGATCTCACCAAATCACCCTGTATAGATACCGGTAACCCTGATTCATCGTATGATCCTGACAATACAATTGCCGATATGGGAGCATATTATTTCAACCAGGTGCAGAACGAAAATGATGCTGATCTATGTGACGATACCCCCGCTATTTCATCAGTTAAAATGATCTACCCCAATCCCTTTAATCCAGAGACCACTATTGAATATGAAATAACCAAATTTGAGAATGTGAAGATTGAAGTATTTAATATCAAGGGACAAAAAGTTGATGTGCTGATTAATAAAGCACAAAATAAAGGAGATTATTCACTGCAATGGGATGCTTCAGGATTGAAAAGCGGTATTTACCTTATCAAATTCACTGGCGATGAATTGCAGAAAACCCAAAAAGTTGTTCTCCTGAAATAGTTAGCAAAATGTTAGAAATGTTAGGAAAATGTTAGGTCATAACTACCAGCTATTATGTCAATTACAGCATTTCCTAACATTTATGCCCCTTTTCCGAATATACATACCCCTATATTTAATTTTACATTCTTGTCAGCCTATGGCTGATTCAATTATTCTTCTTCACCACTAACAACTAACGACTTACGATTCCCGTTATACATACCCCTATATTTAACTTTTAAAAAAAACCAGCTTTCCAAGCTCAATTAACAACTAACAACTAACGACTTACGATTCCCGTTATACATACCCTATATTTAACTTTTAATAATTCCCCTCTTCATTCTTCCCCAGCTCTGGATTACATTACATTATCTTATATTAAATCGCACTTTCGCCCCTTCACGCCTTCTCATCTTCGTTTATTCCCCCCCCCTCCCAACTCTTGATTAATTCTTAACTCCAACAGCAGCAGAGAAATATTTTCTTTCCCGATGCTGCTGCCCACAAATTCATCATTAAGATACCAGAATAATCTCGTTTGAACTGGATACACCAATAACGGATAATGCCAAAATAGATATCTATAATATCAAAGGACAGCGAGTTCGCTAATTGAAAATTGATCAGCATTCATCTAATTCCGGCTCGACAAGAAATGTAAAATGTAGAATTAATACAGTTGTCTGGGATGGAAAGGATGATAATGGCAGGGCAATGCCCAGTAGGGTTTACATATATAAATTATCAAGTGGAAATGAAAATGAAACTGGCAGGATGGTGATTAATAAATGATAACTGCAAATAATTAAACACAAAATGTTATTTTTTGCTTGACGAAAATTAAAGATATAATTAGAGATTATCTCACGAGTAATGGGATACTTCGTATAATTGATGTATGATTAAGGGCAGTGATGGGCAATATAATGTGAAATTAAACGGTGGGTTATAGTTTAACAAGGAGTTGAACAATGAAAAGAATTTACTGGCTTTTATTTATAATCATTTTGTTTTGCTGCGGATATTTATCAGCAATAGAAGTCGAAGGAATAATTGGATCGGATACTGTATGGTCACCGGAAAATAATCCTTATCAGGTAATTGATGATATTGAAGTGCCGGAAGGAATTACTTTGACGATTGAGCCCGGAGTACGGGTTGAATTCATGGATTATCATCGATTTCAGATTTATGGAAGTTTGTTATCAGTAGGAACAGAATCCGATTCAATATTTTTCACTTCAGGAAGAATTGACCCAACAACAGGCGACTGGTATGCTATTAACTTTATTGAAGAACCCTCTTCAAATAGTGTTTTGACAAAAACAATTATAGAATATTCGAATGCAGGAGCATTATGTGAAAATTCCTCTCCAGGTATTTATAATAATAAATTCATAAATAATCATACTGGAATAGTGTGCTATGACAATTCTTTGTTTTTAGTGATTCATGATAATATCTTGGTAAATAATAGTTGGGGAATTTACTGCAATAATTCAGAAGCAATATTCAGATATAATTATTTATCTGACAATGAGGAATATGGGATTTACTGTACTGAAAATTCATCACCAACAATTACAAATAATGTCATTAAGACAACCATGGGAATAGCAATTATTATCAAGGAAAATTCCGTACCTGTTGTGAGCCAAAATAATTTCCTTGATAATGAAACTTGCATTTCTATTGAGGATAACGCTGATCCCGTTATTTTTAATAATATTTTTTATGCCAGTGGAACAGGCATTGATATTGATGAGACATCAATTCCCTCTTCGGTTGGTTATAATCTATTCTGGCTGAATACGGTAGATCTTTCAGAAGATGTATTACCCGGATTTGGCGAATTGACGGAAATAAATGCCAATGGTGATGAATGCGATGTTTATTATAACCTGTTCCTTGATCCGGAGTTTCTTGATCCGGAAAATGGAGACTTTCATCTTGCAGAATCTTCACCGGCAATCGATGCCGGAAATCCCGGTCATGATTACACTGATCCTGATGGTACGGTTGCAGACCTGGGAGCTTTGTATTATCAGCAGGGACCGTTGATCCCTCTGGCAGATTTCAGTGCAGAACCTTTACAAGGAGGGGCACCACTTGCAGTGCAATTTACCAACCTTTCTCTTTATGGAGCAGAAACTTATCTCTGGGATTTCGGAGATGGAGATACGAGTACAGCATGCGATCCCCTGCATATTTATGAAAACAGTGGTGATTATACCGTAACGCTTAGTGCTTATGGAGAAAATGGCTCAGATACTTTTATGAAAGAGGATTATATAGAGGTAATACCTGAAGAAGAGGCACTGATGGGAAGTTTGAGCGGAGTTTTGAGTAATGATTATATCTATTCGGTGTTTGATGATATTTATGTAAATATGGGAGATACTTTGATCATTGAACCTGGAGTAACGGTCAGATTTATGGATCATTATTCTTTTACGATATACGGAACCTTGCTGGCTGAGGGTACGGAAACCGATTCAATATATTTTACGTCAGGTAAGGCAGAACCTGCAATTTCAGACTGGGATAAGATAGAAATAACGGGATATTCGTCTTCAAACAGCATAATAGCTTTTTGTAATATCGAATATAATGAAAACGGAATTTCATGCAATACTCATAGCAGCCTGGATATCAGCAACAGCAGGATATGTAACTCGAATATGCATGGAATTGAAGTGATAAATTTTGCCTCTATTAATATAAATGGATGCAATATTTATAATTGTCATATTGGTACAGTCTGCGAGTATAACTCAGAAGCTGTTATAGATAGTACCTTCTATGAGAATAATGATGCCGCTTTAAGAAATGACTTCGAAAGCTCTACCGAAATTACAAATTGCCAGTTAACCAATAATGGTACCGGATTAATGAATGATTATGACAGTGAACTTTATGTGGATAATTGCGAGATAAGAAATTGTTATTATTATAGCGGAATACAATCGAATAATGATTCAAATCTTGAAGTTGTGAACAGCCTCATTGCAAATTGCGAATATCATGGAATAAATGCTTATGATTGTCCTGAACTGGTAATTGATAATAATACTATTACTAATAATACTAGATATGGTATTCAAGTAGGTTCAAGTACTGCATTTATAACCGATGTAACGATCAGTAATAATTATATTTCAGGTAATAGTAATGGTATATATACAAGGTCTCCGACGTATCCCGTGATCTATGCTAATACGATATGTAATAATCAGAACCATGGAATAAACTTCAGTTACCTTAGCAGTTACGATATTCCTACTGAAGTTGCTTATAATCTGATCTATGGAAACGGAGCAGCAGGAATTTATACTTCGGAAAATGTAGGGTATGCATTCATTGATATTTATAATAATACCATAGCGTATAACCAGTCGGCTATTATCAATATCGAAGATGATAATTTTTCAATCATCAACAATATCATTTATGAAAATCAGATGGGAATTTCATCCTGTGAAGAGCTTGTCTGCCTTGAATATAACCTTTTCTGGGAAAATGATACGACTGCTGTAATGCAGATACCGGACGGATTCGGAGACATTACCACCCAAAATGCAAATGGAGACTCATGTGATACATATTATAATCTTTTTCTTAATCCTTTATTTGCTGATCCTGAAAATGATGATTTTCATCTAATAGGCAATTCACCGGCAATCGATGCCGGGAATCCTGCTCCCGAATATATGGATCATGACGGTACGACAGGCGATATTGGTGCATTTTATTATGACCAATCGGATAATGATGAAAACGAAATTCCCGAACAGCCGATCAGACTTCTGTGGAATTATCCCAATCCCTTTAATCCCCAGACAACAATTTCTTTTTACACCACAGAGGGCACAGAGATTTATCCGTCTTGGCGGAACGCAGAGTTGAATATTTATAATATAAAAGGGCAGCGCGTTCGAGAATTTAAAATTGAAAATGTAAAATGTAAAATTTATTCGGTGGTTTGGGATGGAAAAGATGATAATGGCAGAGAAATGCCAAGTGGTGTTTATCTATATAAATTATCAGGTGGAAATGTAAATAGAACGGGCAGAATGGTGATGATAAAGTAAGAAAAAATAAAACTCAAAATATGAGATTTTGAGTTAATAAAAGACTAAAAGTGGAGGAATGATGAAAAAAATCACTTTTTTACTGTTGGCATTAGTATCAAGCGTGATATTATTTGCTGATCTCCCGGACTCGATGTACGTGGAAGGCAAAATACTCTTCCGGGCAAGTGAACCATTCAATAATATTACTATACGCATGGATACTACCGTGATCACCGATCAGGCATGGTTCAATAACTTAGCAGAGACTTATGAAATTGATTATTTAGAAAGGCTGTATGCTGCGGGGAATATTCCAAATTTACAATATACTTATAAGTGCAGCTTTCCCGATTCTATTGATCAAGATGATGTTACTGCTGAATTTAAGCAAGAAAGTAAGGTGATCAGTGCTTACAAAGATATTGTAATTAAGGCATTTATAGCTCCTAATGATGGTTATTATAATGATTACAACTGGCATTTGAATGATATTAATGCGGAAGATGCCTGGGATGAAGTCCAGAATGTTAATCCTTCGGAAGACATCATAGTTGCAGTTCTTGATACCGGCATTGATTATACACATCCTGATTTGGTAAACCAGCTTTTACGAGATGCAAATAATGATGTAATTGGCGAGGATTTCACGAATACCGGAGATTTTATAGACGATAATGGTCATGGAACGCATGTCGCCGGGATACTGGCTGCCGAAACAAATAATTGGATTAGTGCTGATGAAAATGGTGGTGTAGCTTCTATAGCAGGTTGGAATGATTATGTGAAAATATATCCTTTTAAAGTATTAGGTTCAACTGCAGGAGGGAATGCTTCAGATATTGTGAATGCACTGGATTATATATATTCCTTAACAACAAATCAGCCTAGAATAATAAATATGAGTTTAGGTACCGTACCATTGAATCCCAATAATATTCCCCAAAATGAATTACTGAATTTTCAAAATATGCAGGAAGTAATAACATTATTATACGAAGAAAAAGATATTATGGTAATAGCTGCTTCCGGAAATAATGGAGATTATATCCCTGAATATCTCGAAGTATATCCGGCATCACTTGATAATGTATATACTGTGGCGGCAACAAATCATCCGAGTCATGGTATTACTCTGACAACATATTCAAATTATGCTGAATGGGTAAATATTTCTGCACCTGGAGGAGTAGGAAGTCCCAATGGACCTCATTCAGATAGTGCTATAATAAGTACAGTACCAACATATCACTGTACTCAAAGTGAACAATCATGGGCATTTGGTCATTGGAGTGTTGATCCATATTACGATTTTATGGCTGGAACATCAATGGCGGCACCAATTATCAGTGGAGTATTTTCTCTTATGATAGCAAAGTACTATAGTCAATTGGAAGCAGGAACAATGGATATATCGGATCTTGAATACATAATGGAAATCACTGCTTATGATTTTTCAAAGGACACTTATTATGAAGGTATGATAGGCGCAGGATTAGTCAATGCTGGAGAAGCACTTGGAACACCACATCCAATAATAAACTATGAAGGCTATGAATATGTGGGGGATAATCCAGTTGAATGCGGAGGTGAAGGAGTAATTGGAATATCAATCAAGAACCTTTGGGCAGATGCTGATAATGTTACCGGTATTTTGGAGACAGATGATGCATATATTAACTTCAATTATAATGGAGGAGGAAATTCCATGGTTTGGGGAGATATAGAAGAGACAGAAACTGTGGTCTGTAGTGTAGAAATTGAAGAAACATCGGGATATAATCCGAGAACAGTAGAAATTACTCTACATTTATCAGGAGAATATGGTGATGATGAAATAGATTTTGAAATGGATTTTGAATTCGAGTTGCCAATTAGTCCTTCATTGACTCCGTATGCAGTTATTTTTGAAAATGCTGACTATATTGTAGCCACAGATATTGTAATTGATGATATTGATCAGGACGGTCTTGATGATATTATTGTGACATCTGTACCATCTGAACTTCAAAATAACTTAGGTGATATTTATTACTACCGAGAGTATTCCGGTACAATCTCTTTACCAGAAACAATGGGTAGAATCGAATGTACACCAGCAGTAGGTGATATCAATAGTGATGGTTTTAAAGAAATTGTAGCTGCTGACAAAAATGGTGATGTATATATTTGGAATTATCAGGGTGTTATTGTGGATGTATTAGATAATGTTGGTTTTACAGGAAGACCTGAATATCCAGTCGTTATAGAAGACGTGACAGGCGATGGGCAATTAGATATTATCATAGTCAAAAACAGATATGCAGGTTCAAATTTTGCTGGCATAATAGTAATAGAATATGATAATGTTAATGATGAATTTGATATTTATAATTATTGTTCAAGCGAAAAACATATCTCAGCAGCAATATCTGTAGCTGATGTTAATGGAGATACAAAGAAAGAAATTATCGTACCGTTTGATCTTGAATACAATGAACAGAATATTGATGATGCTTATTTCGGAATTTTTGGTATGAATTCAGAAAATGACTTAGTATTATATAGGACTGTAGATTATCTTTTATCTGATTTTCATGATTTTGATCATAATTATGAAACATTAGTTGGCGATATTAATGAGGATGGTGAAAAAGATATAGTAGCATGTAATTATTATCCTGACATACCTACTGGAAGTATTGAGATTAATTACTATAATTATATTTCAGATTCCTGGACAGATTGTGCATCACGGCCAATTGGAGATTTTTCTACAACAAATAAATTGAGCCTAAGTGATAATACTTTGGAAGAAAATGGGTTAGATCTAACTTATATTAATCCACACACAAATTCCTTGGAAAGTTATAACCCTGTCAGCAATAGTTTTAGTCACATCTCAATTTTACCTGAGTGCTATTTAAAATGCGATATCAATTCAGATAAAGAGCAAGATATAATTATTATGTCAGAACATCAACTCGGATTCAATGGATTTCCAAGTATGTTAATGGTAAATGATTCAGATAGTTATTTTACTTGCGGACTTGGTAAAATAAATAATACCTATGATAAAGAGGTTATAATCGTGACAACTGACGGTAAACTGTTTCTTTATCCCTTAGGATTTCCGGTTGATGCAATTTCTGAATATGAACAGATAAGAGGAAATTCCCGACATACAGGTTCTTACTATCAAAGTATTCCGCAAAATATAACTACTGACCTTTCTATAAGACATGATGCTATAATTGATCATGATACAAATATACTCAGACATAATAACTTAATCATCTTAGTTCCAGGAACTGAAATCAGATTTGAGGAATATTCCTCTATTGTTAATTATGGAAATTTAAGTATACGGGGATCAGTGGATAGACCCATTTATATAACAGGAATGTGCAAGAATAATGTAACTCAATACTGGACGAGTATAAAGACTTATTATAATAGTAATATATCAATGCATTATGCTAACATCAGCAATGCCAATGTTGCTGTGAATATTAGTGATAGTGATCTCAATGGAATATTTAACTCAAAAATTCACGACAATGATATTGGTATATTAGTTTATAATGGATCAGTTAAATTGGCGGAAAATTTTATCTATAATAATGGATTTGATGGTTTAGAGAATTTCCATGAAGCAGTAATGTATATGGGTGTAGGTTTAGGTAATAATGCAATATATAACAATAATGATGGTTTATATTTGTACAAATGTTATCCAGTTATGAATAAAGGTCATAATGATTTTGATAATCAGAATCTGAACATATACAATATACTAGCACCAGGTGCACCAACTTTAAATGTTGGAGGAAATTGGTGGGGTAGCCCTTATCCTGTAGATTTTCTCCCCAAGTTCTATGACCTTGTAACATTAGAGTGCGAAATATGGGATTTATCTCCTAATACGAATTACCAATATAGAAATGATGAAGTAACTGATTTTGAAACTGCAATGCAATTCTTTAATAATGAAGAATATGTAGTAGCAATACCATATTTTATTTCAATATTGGAAGACGAGAATGTTTCGGAAAATGATATTTTTTCTATTTCTGCATTATTCAGTTGTTATAGTGAACTTGACAATTTAGAATATTATGAATCATATATAAATTCATTAATATCTAATTCAAATTCAGAAACCTTAATCAAAGCTTGTATAAATTGTTTAGCTTTAGTAAATCGAAGATTAGCTGATTTTGATGAAGCAATAGGAATATATGAGGATATTCTAATGAATAATCCCAGCTATGAAGATTCCTGTTATGCTGTTATTGATCTTGGTTATACTTATCTGGAATCAGAAAACAGGGCAAGTGGTCTAATGAGCAATTTAGTTCCATCTTCCCAAAAAGAGCATGATCTGTTAACTCAAAAATTATTATCATCTATCAGAACCGGTATTAGTATAGAAAATAACAATCCTCCCTCACCAGAAATGTTAACCTCTATGAATTATCCAAACCCATTTAATCCGGAGACTAATATTGTTTTTTATTTACCACAAGATGGTCATATTGAACTCTCAGTCTATAATATTAAAGGTCAAAAAGTGAAAACTCTTATCAATGATAATTATCTTCAAGGTAAACATATCACAATATGGGATGGTACTAATGAAAGAAATGAGAGAGTTGGGTCTGGTGTATATTTCTATCGTTTATCCAATGAAAAGAATACAATAAGCAAGAAAATTTTATTTCTGAAATAGTATTATATGACCAACTTTCGCACAAGGCTACTAATGTAGGGAAGTGAAGAATGAGAAGTTATGATTCGTGACTTATGATTCGAGGGCAGGCATTTATGTCTGCCCTTTTTATTTTTCCTGCGATACATTTATCTGAAATGTAGTGGATACACTATTACCTGATTCATCAATAATACTCAAAGTATGAAAACCATTTTCCGGCAGCAGAGAGATATTTTCCTTTCCGATAGTACTACCTGCAAATTCATTATCAAGATACCAGAATAATCTCGTTTCTGGTGCATATCCGGAAATCTGAGGAGTCAGCCTCTGCTGCTGCAGGTCAATATCACGCGGCAGAAAGATCATTGCTCCCGGCTGAGGATAATCTATCTGCAATTTTGCTTTATATCTGGTGGGACAATCTGGAATATGAGGAGGAATTTCCTGAACTGGATATCCATTTAATTTGAGATATTTCCTGACTTGCGGTGGATAAACCAGATATGCTTTAGTTTCATGCTCAATACCCTTCCAGCATTTAGAGCAGACCGTATTTTTACTATCTTTTGTTACCTGAAATGGCTGATGATAATTGCAAAACCGTAATGCCTTTGCCTGTTTTGAAACCAGTATCGTATCTTTCTCACACCATTTTGATGGTGCAAACCCTGTTTCTGCACATATCTCACATTCTTCCAGCTCGTTTAAGGGCATTTTAAACCAGTATTTCTCTGGATCCTTGGGCAAAGCATTGAATATGGCAAAAAGTAGCGGTCCTGCACTGGAAGCACCCGAAAGCATAGGATTACTCTGATTATTGAAATTACCAGCCCATACGGCTATTGTATATTGCGGGTTAGTCCCCACTGCCCAGGCATCCCGATGACCATAACTGGTGCCTGTCTTCCAGGCTAATTTCCATTGATTATCAAACTGATGCCAGTAATATTCCGCTCCTGGACGCTTTAATTCAGATATCACGTTCAATATCTGCCAGGAACTACCTGGACTGATCAATTGTACTGGTTTAGCTTTATCTTCATCTTTCAGGTAAGATAAGGGTGCAAACCTGCCCTGGTTGGCAAGTCCGCAATAAAGTGCTGCCAGCTCAGGCATTCTCACTTCACAACCCCCAATTATCAGCGTGAGTCCATAACCTTCAGCAGTGCGGAATAAGGTAGTGAGCCCGGCATCTTTAAGAAAATAATAGTACCTTTCAAAACCATATAGATTCAAAAGCCGAACTGCCGGCACATTCAATGACCGCACTAAAGCTTCATTGGCAGTTACCCAGCCCTCATACTTCCTGCTGGCATTCTTCGGCTGAAATACCCCATAATAGCTTGGCACATCTGCCAGCATAGTTTCAGGCACGATCAATCCATCATCAATTGCCGAAGCGTATAAAAACGGCTTAAGGGTTGAACCGGGTGAACGCTCCGCAAGAACTCCATCTATTTGCCCCTGTGCCTCATCATCATAAAAATCCTGAGAACCTATCCAGACCAGGATCTCTCTACTTTGATTATCAACCACCAGTGCTGACAGGTTTCTTATTCCGTTTTCATGCAAGTAACCACCCTGAAATTTAATTGTCCTTTCTATCATGTTTTGCAGTTGCAGATCAAGAGTGGTTCTTATCTCTGGCGAGTTTTGCTTTGCTGCTGCATACCGCGTGAAATGGGGTGCTTCGCAGGGTAGATTGCGTTTATTGTCAACCGCAGGTTCCCGGCAACTGAGTTCACAGGTTATCTCATCAATATAACCCTTTTTGGCCAAATTATGCAACAGACGATTGCGTTTATCAATTAATAGCTGCTGATTTTTTCCTGGTGAAAGCTGGGCAGGAGCATTTGGTAAAACAGCCAGGAGTGCAGCTTCCGCCCATGATAATTGAGCAGGTTCTCGAGCAAAATATTTCAAGGCTGCTGCTCTGACTCCCAGAATATTTCCACCATAAGGTGCATTATTTAAATATAATGACAGTATCTCCTTTTTGGTGTAAAGTATTTCCAGCTTGACCGCCTGCAATAATTCCATTAGTTTTTTATACAGGGTTCGCTCTCCCGGATTTGCCAGACGACAGACCTGCATAGTGATTGTGCTGCCCCCGCTTACCACTTTGCCAGCTTTAATATTTCTGCTTACTGCCTGAATAATGGAAACAGGATTAAATCCCGGGTGCTGATAAAAATAGCGGTCTTCAAAGCAAAGCACTGCCTTCTCAAGTTTTGGCGGGATCTGAGCATTACCAGGTACAAAACACCACTGCTCATTCTCATTCAAAAATGCTCGCAATATCTTTCCCTGGCGATCCAGCACGATTTTACCATAATTATCAAGCTTCTTACTCGCATCAG
>JAVCDJ010000074.1 GCA_030765845.1 Candidatus Stygibacter australis | reverse complement strand
GAAACCCTTCAACTGGAGAAAATGCAGTTAGAGGAGAATATATCAGAGCTGCAATCGACTCAACAAGATCAGGAAAGTCAAAAAGTATTGATCACAGAATTGCAGGCAAAGAATCTTGAGCTTGAAAGTGCAAATAAGATTCTCCAGGAGCGGATATCTCAATTTGAGAATCGTGATGGAGAGATTCATGAAATGCTTGATGAGGTATTGCAAATAGTAGAGGAAATGTAATGGAAACCGTTGAAGTCACGTTTTTGAATAAGAATTATTTTTATCAGAGTGATGAACCTGAAGCCTTTCGCAAGCTGTGCAAGAGATTAGCAGCAGAACTGGATCAGCTAATGGAGGAATATCCCTCTTTCAGCAGAGAACAGTTATTAATATTGTATATTTTAAGGCAGCAGGATAATCCAACAGGAGAACGTGTACAGCAACAACCCACAGAGCCCGATAAAGAAGAAATTGAAGATGAGCAATTGGGAGTAGATCTTGACGAGATTAATGAAATCTTGAACACAGATATCTAAATAATATAATGTGAAAAATTAACGCCTGCGGTATTCGTGATCTTAATTTGTTCCAGAACTGTTTTTAGAAAAGAGAATCGAGCCATCAGTGGCGCTCAAGCCGGACATGATTCGGATTTGTTAAGCTGATCCTAAGGTAGATACTCACCTTATTTCTGGTTCGAGAACACTTTTTACACGGTATCGCGGGTTAAATATAGCGAGGATCTTTATATGATATGGACTGCGATAGAAGGTTATGTATATGGGCTGGTAATTGGTGTATTAGTAATGATTTTGATAAGTTTTTTCAAGAAAACATTATCAAGTAAAAATATACTAAATGCCAATGAATTAGCGAAGAAGATTAAACACGATGCAGAGACTGAGGCACAGACGCTTAAAAAAGAAGCGGTACTGGAAGCCAAAGAAAAGTGGTATAAGCAACAGAAGAAATATGAAAAGGAAATAGAAGAGCGTAAAAAAGAGCTTCTTGCCCTTGAGAAAAAACACAATGATCGAATAGTTTCACTTGATAAACGTCAGGAATCCTTAGATAAGAAAGATAGTAATATTCAGGATTTTGAAAAACGTCTCAAAAACCAGGAGAAAGAGATTGCTGAACGCAAAGAACATCTGGAATCACTGATTGTTCAGCAGACAGAGAAATTATCAGAAATAGCTCGCTTAACCCCAGAGGAAGCAATTCAGATATTAAAGAACAACCTTAAGAATAAAGCCCGAAATGAAGCAGCCAAGGAAGTTCGAAGAATATTGGATGAAACACGTCTGGAAGCAAGTCAACTTTCAGCAAAAATTCTGGCAAATGCAATTCAGCGAATTTCATTAGACTATATATCAGAAACTACTGTAGCAGTAGTTTCCTTACCAGACGATGAGATGAAGGGTAGAATTATTGGACGTGAAGGAAGAAATATCAGAACATTTGAAAAAGCATCAGGTGTGGATTTGATCATTGATGACACTCCAGAAGCTGTTGTGCTAAGCTGTTTTGATCCTGTACGTCGTGAAATTGCCCGCAGGTCACTTGAGAAATTAATTACTGATGGTAGAATACATCCAGGAAGGATCGAACAGGTTATTGAGAAAATGACCAAAGAAATGGATGATAACCTGGTGAAAATTGGTGAAGAAGCCTGCATGGAAATGAATATTCATAATATTTCAGCAAATATAGTAAAATTATTAGGAAGACTACGTTTTCGTACCAGCTATGGTCAAAATGTCTTACAGCATTCAAAAGAAGCTGGCTGGATATGCGGTATCCTGGCGGCTGAGCTGGGACTTAATCAGGAATTAGCTCAAAGATGTGGATTTTTGCATGATATCGGCAAGGCAATAGATCATGAATATGATGGTTCACACGCTTCTCTAGGAGCAAATGTAGCAAAGAAAAATGGTGAGAGCAAAATTGTGATCAATTCGATTGAAGCTCATCATGAAGAAGTTGAATATGGCAGTGTTTATGCTGTGCTTACCCAGATATCTGATGCTGTCTCCGGTGCAAGACCCGGAGCCCGTAGAGAAATGCTGGAAACCTATATGAAGCGTTTGGAAAAGATGGAAGGGATAGCTAATGCCATTGAAGGCGTAAACAAATCCTTTGCCATTCAAGCTGGTAGAGAATTAAGGATCATAGTGGATCCCACTACAGTAGATGATGAAAAAACTGCTTTCATAGCAAGCGATATAGCGGAGAAAATTGAAGCTGAGATGCAGTATCCTGGACAGATTAAAGTGATCTGCATCCGCGAGATGCGTCAATCTTCTATAGCCAGATGATAAGATTCCTTTTTCTGGGAGATATATTTGGTCGCAGTGGCAGAGAAATAGTGAAAGCTGAGCTGCCTTCTTTGAAAGAGGAGTTTAAGGCAGATTTCTGCATTGCAAATTGTGAGAATATTGCTTCGGGGAGAGGGATTACAGAAAAAACGGTGAAAGAACTCTTTGAAGCAGGAATAGATGCCTTTACTGGAGGAAATCATCTTTGGGACAAAAAAGATGCTATTCCATATTTGAGTAAAGAGAAGCGAATTGTTAAACCTTTAAATTATCCAGAAGCTGCCATTGGCAGTCCCTGGTGTATATTAGAAAAGAATTCAGTAGAAAAACTGGCAATTGTGTGCCTTACTGGTCAGGTATTTATGCAACCTTGCGATTCTCCATTTACTATAATTGACAAATATTTACCTCAAATTCAGAAAGAAACTAGAGCAATACTTGTAGATTTCCATGCTGAAGCAACTGGTGAAAAAAGGTCATTTGGATTTCATCTGGATGGGAAGGTGAGTGCCGTTTTAGGAACTCATACTCATATCCAGACAGCAGATGAAGAATTACTTCCAGCAGGAAGTGCTTATATCACAGATGTTGGCATGAACGGTGCACATGATTCTATAATTGGAGTAAAAAAAGAATTGATCCTGCAGAAAACTCTGACTGGCATGCCCGTAAGATTTGAACCTGCATCAACCGGTAATCAAATTAATGCTGTAATGGTTGAGATCGATCCCGAAACGGGCAAAGCCAATGATATAATAAGGATCAAACGAAAACTGGATTAGGCAAATGGCAGAACTATTAAAGGCAAAACCTGTATTATCAAAAATTTATACTCAATTACAGCTTGATATTGATTCATTGAATAAAAAGCCATGTCTGGAAATTATCCTTATTGGAGAAGATGCGGCAGCAGAATGGTATGTGAGCAATCTTCAGAAAAAGGGAACCAAATATGGCGTACAGGTAAATCTGAGAAAATTTTCAGTTGATTTAACGCAAGAAGAGCTGGAAAATCAGATTACAGAATTGAATAATGATGATGATATTGATGGAATAATGCTGCAGAAACCTCTTCCTGAGCAGATAGATGAACATGTGATCAATTCACTCATAAAACCTTCAAAGGATGTAGATGGTTTTCATCCTATAAATTTAGGTAAATTGATGCTTGAGCAACCTGCATTACTTCCCTGTACACCTCAAGCAGTGATTGAGATCATAAAATTTTATCAGATTGAAACAACAGGAAAACATATTGTAATCCTGGGTCGCAGTAATATTGTGGGTAAACCACTGGGATTATTACTTCTCAGTAAAACCCCTCAGGGCAATGCGACAGTAACAATCTGCCACAGCAAGACACAGAATCTGTCTGCTGTAACTCAGCAGGCTGATATCCTGATTGTTGCTATTGGTAAAGCAGAATTTGTCAAACCGGAAATGATCAAGGAAAATTCGATAATAATTGATGTGGGAACGAATCTGATGGTAGATGCTGAGGGTAATGAGAAATATGTAGGTGATGTGGATGCTGAAGCTGTATTTAATAAAGCATTTGCTCTAAGTCCTGTACCAGGTGGTGTAGGATCTGTTACAACTGCATTACTGCTTGCTAATGTGGTAAAATCGGTAAAACTAAGACAGAAAAAATTATTTTATTGACGTGATATTGGTAATCAGTAAATTCTACATGATATGTAATAGAAAGTATTAATTAGTATATTCAGGAGGATAAATGATGATTAGTAAAAGGATTATCTTCTTTGCTCTGATGATCGTAGTTTTATTAGTTGTAAGTTGTGGTCGCGAAGGTGATCAAAACCCTAATGCTGAACCAGTTATTTATATTACTTCTTATGGTGGAGTAGATTCTTTAACAGCAATTGGAGACTCAATAGTTTTCCAACAAACAATTTTTTGGGAAGCTTATGACTCAGATGGCTGGGTAGAAGCATTTGCCTACAGAATTTTGAATGAAGATGGACAGGCAATATCTACACCTGGCAATGACTACATTATTGGTGATTATGATGAAAATGGCGTAACAGATGAAGATGAAGGCTGGGTACTTCATTACAAAGCTGGGGCGGATGAATCAATACCACTTGGTGAACCGGAAGCTAATAAAACAGTTTGGACAGATGCTGTTTTTGCAGAAATAAACTTTCCTGCCAATGGTGAACAATTAATTAATAATGATGGATCTCCTCAGATTGACCCAATAACCGGAAATTTTGTTTATGCTCCCGTAACCAGCATTTTTGAAATTATGTGTATGGATGATCGGGGAGGGGTATCTGATATTTTCCGCCGTTATTACAAATCTACTTCAAAAACACCCTCAATTCTCGCAGTGGAATCCACACAGGGTCCCATTGATGGGAGACGCATTGGAACTGGTGTGATCTTGAAATTCAGAATTAGTGATACTGATCCATTAATTGGAGATGAACCAAATTATTTTGAATTTAAATTACAAATCAAAAATAATGATGGAAGCGTGGTCAGTGAAGCAGATGGTGGATATGATGATGTATGGCACAGTACTCGATTCCAGGAGGAAGTAACTGAATTTCTATTAATCCCTGAAGCAGCAGCAGGTCCAGAAGATCCTGGTCCGTTTATTATAAATAACACTCTTGATCCCAGCAATGAAGAAGCATTCTTGGATTCTACATATATAACCGTAAAAGCTTATGACCTGGCAGGGATTCAATCTCAAGAAATGACAATAAAGTTTGCCGTCAAAGAAGGATTTTATCCTGGCTCATTAATTTACTCTGGTTTTGATCCCAATGGAGATGGCAAACCAAGTTATACTTACAATGATATTTTTGCCTTAGGTGAATATCATTATTCCAGCAGAAAAGCTGAATTCCTGAGTACTATTGACGTTCCTGAAGAAGTAACTATTGATGGATATCGTTATGGTTTACCACTCTGGATTGATAAAGACAGTGTTTTCACAGCGATCAATAGTCCAGATTTAAAAATTTACATGCACTGGGGATTCCAGGGCGAATATGGAGAAATTGGACAATCTACAACAACCGTAACTAATTCACCTTACAATCAGCGTGTAGGATTGGTTCTAGATGAAGACACCCAGGAGATATATTTCTCCGAATTAAAATTCTTTGACCTTCAGTTGGATGGAGAGCCATATCACTATGCTCCACTTGCTGGTGTTGTAGATACCTATTATGATGATCTAGGCGGCTGGACACGTATTCCTGTGGGAGCTGAGATTGATCAGAATACAATTTTGTTTGAGATGGAAACTGGAATACACAGCTTTAAAGTAAGAGCTGTTGACCTTTCCAATATTGGTGATCCCACACCAGCTGAAATGAGATTCAATATAGTGGAACCTATCCAAAATGCTGATAAAGCTCATAAAATTCTGATCATTGATGATGATGATGATGCTAATATTTTTGCACCGGATGATATACTGGACGCATTTTATTTAGAAGCATTATCAGATTATACTGGTACTATTGATACTTATGATCTGTGGGATTCTTCGGTTAGTGGTCAAGAAGTAAAAACTTATAACTCTCTTCTTCACTTTGATCTGGATGCTATATGTCCAATCGATCTGCAGGATTATGAATTAGTGATCTATCATAGTGATAAACCAACCGGTGGTACTAATTTCTATAAGAATAATGATTGCCTGAAAATATTTTATGAGTTAGGTGGAGACTTAATAGCCTGTCTGGCAAACAATGCTTACAGTGCCTATAATGGCTGTAACAATAATTCCTACTACCTGCTGGAAGACAATTTTGGGATTCCCATGAAAATTTATACAGAAGATCCTGATATGGTTATCCAAATCTCTCAAAGTAATTTTACAAACCCATTTATGATTGGTTCTTCCCCTGTATCACCTTATACAACACAGCTTGATCTGGAACTTGATCCAGAAAAAGTCTGGAATAGCTTAGTTAACACTGCTCAAGGTCTGGGACCTTGTAGTTATTTTGCTGAAGACTTATTTGAAGAAGATCCAGAAAATCCATTTATCATACCGCCTGTTCCTATCTGCAGATATATCTGCAAGGCAATAGATGCCCCGGTTTACCCACCAACTCAGGAACAATTTGACCTTTACAACGATCAGGTAGTTGGTATCAAGCATATTACAGAAACAAACTCAAACTATATGTTTGGCTTTGGATTACCATATATGCAGGTAGAAGAGGTGAAAGTAATGTTCAATGAAATTCTTTCAGAATTAGGATTATAAATAAAATTTTTATTATCTATATTTAAAGCCTGCTCATATGAGCAGGCTTTTTTTATTGACTGACAAGTAATTAATTTGAAATGTGAATGTGGAGGTGAAAAAATGTTTAAGATCATTCTATTATGCTTTTTAGTGATTTTAATTTTAAGCTGCACAGCAGGATCTAATGAATTTACTACCCAAAAAGGTAATGATGCCGGATTCTTTAAAGGATTCTGGCATGGTTTAATAAGTATTGTTACTTTGATCATATCCCTCTTTACGGACAAGATATCAATATATGAAGTTCATAATGCCGGTTTTCTATATGATCTTGGCTTCTTGCTGGGTGCAGGGACACTTACCGGAGGTACACTCTGGAGACGGAGAAAAAGAAGATAACTGCCACTCGAAAGATAATCCATATCGATATGGATGCCTTCTTTGCCTCGGTAGAACAAAGAGATCATCCTGAGTATAGAGGTAAAGCTATTGCTGTCGGTGGATTACCTGGCAGCAGAGGAGTAGTTTCCACCTGTTCATATGAAGCGCGCAAATATGGAATACATTCTGCGATGCCTTCCAGTCTGGCAATCAAGCTATGCCCTCATTTAATTTTTGTCCGTGGTAATTTTGAAGCTTACCGTGAAGCATCTCAAATTATGCGTAATATTTTTTATGAATATACTGATCTCGTGGAACCAGTATCCATTGATGAAGCTTATCTTGATGTTACAATTAATAAAAAGAGTAATCCCTCAGCCACGCATCTAGCAGCAGAAATCCGTCAAAGGATAAAGGTCGAAACTCAACTTACTGCTTCAGCCGGAGTATCCTACTGCAAATTTCTTGCCAAAATAGCATCAGATCTTGATAAACCAGATGGTCTGGTTGTGATAACTCCAGACAAAGCAGAATCAATTCTGGAAGCTTTGCCGATTGGAAAATTTCATGGTATCGGCAAAGCTACTGAAGAGAGGATGAAGAACCTGGGAATAAATAATGGTAAGGATCTCAAAACTAAAAGCCTTAATGTATTACTGAAGCATTTTGGTAAAGCAGGAAGATATTACTATAATATTGTGCGTGGCATTGATAATCGGGAAGTTGTCACCAGTCGTATCCGTAAATCTATCAGCATGGAAAGGACTTTTTCTGATGATATCAAAGATCTTTACCAGCTAAGTCACTATTTGGAGACTCTTTCTGATAGTCTTTCTGTCAAAATGAAAGAAAAGGGATTCAAAGCCTGGACTCTTACGGTAAAACTTAAGTATGCTAATTTTGAGATTGTTCAGAAAAGCTGTACTGCTCGAAGGTCATTTGATGAGCAGGAGATCATGTTGAAACAGGCTCGAAATTTATTAGCATCGCTATATGACAAATCAAGATCTGTTAGATTAATCGGTATGGGGCTAAGTAATCTTGACTGGAATGAACAAAAAAAGGATAGACAATTAATCCTGCCATTCTTTGATTGTAAGGAATATGTAAGTATAAGTAGTAAGGATATAATTTTTTGATAAAAATTTAAAAGGAGATTAAGATGGATTGGACATTATTAGGTTTTATTTTGTATTTAATAGTCATCCTTTATGTAGGATTTCGAACTTATCGAATCAATAAAAGCTACAAAGATTATTTTATTGCCGGCAGAAAACTTAATCCCTGGGTTGTAGCATTTTCTGAAAGAGCATCTTCGGAAAGTTCATGGCTGATACTGGGATTACCTGGAGCCGCATTTGCGCTTGGCTTTGTGGAGATATGGTCAGCTTTGGGCTGTACACTCGGAGTGATAGCAAGCTGGACTTTTGTAGCAAAACCGCTAAGGATTGAAACGGAAAAGTATGATGCGATTACTTTGCCCGACTATTACGCCGAAAAATTTGGAAATGATACCACAATTCGCCTGATCGCTGCTATTATAATTGTTTTCTTCTTTTTGTTTTATCTTGCTGCTCAATTTAACGGAGCAGGAAAAGTATTTAATGTCACCTTTGGCATCCCGCATGTGTGGGGTATGATACTGGGTGCAGTAATTATAGTTTTTTATACAATGCTGGGTGGGTTTTTCGCTGTTGCCTGGACAGACTTGATCCAGGGAATAATCATGATCGGAGCATTGGTGATCCTCCCATTAGTTGGCTTGATCGAATTAGCTCAACATGGCACTAATCTGGCTGATGCAGTTTCCTCCAGTGGAAGCAATTTTACTAGTTTAACTGGTGGTAAAATTGGCTGGGCTGCTGTGGCTGCCGTTATTGCAGGATTGAGCTGGGGTCTGGGATATATGGGACAACCTCATCTGGTGACCAGATTTATGAGTATCCGCAGTGCAGACGAAATTAAAATCAGTAGAAGAATTGCCATTGTGTGGGCAATACCTGCCTTTGCTGGAGCTATATTGATAGGACTTTGCTTCCTTGCTCTCAAAAATAATGGCTTCTTTGAAGGAATTGATCTCAGTGATCCGGAAATTGTGATGCCTTTATTTACTAAGACTATTTTACCTGCCTGGCTAGCTGGAATATTTATCTCTGGAGCAGTTGCTGCAATGATGTCAACTGCAGATAGTCAGCTTCTGGTGATCTCATCTTCACTTATCCAGGATATTTATCATAAAGTAATGAAGAGCAAAGTTTCTGATGAAAAATTACTCTATCTTAGCAGAATTATTACAGTACTCGTGGGTATTATTGGATTTATAATTGCTCTCACTTCCACAAAACTGATCTATCAATTAGTCTCCTATGCCTGGTCAGGGCTGGGCTCATCCTTTGCTCCCACCCTGCTGCTTATTCTGTATTGGAAAAAAACTACTAGCCAGGGAGTGATAGCTGGAATGCTCACGGGATTTATTACTACAATTATCTGGACTGAGATAGCGGCTCTCAATTCCTTTATCACTGTTAGATTTGTTTCATTTATTCTGGCTCTGATAGTCACTTGGATTGTTTCGTTATTTACTTATAATAAAGGAAAGGTGGCTGCTTAAATGCCTAAATTGAAATTTATTGACTTCGATCAAAATATTAATGAATATGTTGCTGCTGAATACAAATCCGCTAGCACATTGTTTTTGTGTCCCAATCACGCCTCTCTTAAGGAGCTGAAGCAGGAATACCAGCAATATTGCTCTTTTAATAATAGTACTTTTCTAACCATGGATAATTTCAAAATGCAGTGTATGGATCAGTCAATTCCCATTTTGAAAGACGAAAAAAGAGTTCTGGCATTTTATGCTGCTCTCAAACCTGCTTACAGGGAACAATTTCATCTTAACAGCTACTTTCAATCAGTTACTTTTGCTTACGACTTTTTTACCTTTTTTGATGAACTGGCAGAAGAGATGAAATCAATAGATGAGATCCCAGCTATTTTAGCAACAAATAAAACTGCTCAGAACTGGCAGGAAGATACTTATAATATCCTGCTTAAAATACGTGATGATTATCTGCAGTATATCCAGCAAAGCAATTTCATTGACCCAATTTTCATTAAAAATATTGCTAATGTAAACACTGAATGGTTAGACAGTTTTCGATATATAGTCGTACTTAATCAATTTTATTTTACTGCTCTGGAAAAAGAGCTGCTGCCGGATGCAAACACAATTATCTACCTGCAGATCCCAGAAGAAATTTATGATAAAAATAAGCTGTCATGTCTTCCCGAATTCAATGCCAGCCATCTCTCTAAATATCGTACTACTTCAATATATAATCACATCTATTCGGATGAATTTTCCCTGAAACGCGCTCTGTTTGAGAAGCTGGATGCTATAGAATCAGATCTGATCATAGATTTTGGGCTTATGCAGCAGCATCTTGACAAATATGATTGCCGTCACCTTCTGGGAGGGAATAACTCTATTGAATTTTCTCATTCTTCACTGTTCCAGTTGCTCGAGCAATTTCATGCCCTGCTGGCAGGAATTATCTACAAAGATTCTAGATATCTCCTAACTGTGAATTCTCTCATCTCTAGTTTTAGTAATAATAATTTCATCAAACCATTCCTCCTTCACTGCTATCCTGATCTTGAGAATGACCAGATCATACAATATCAGGAAAAACTGCTGAATTTTATCTATTACCTTGCTGATCTTGATTATAAATATTTTCCTCTGTCTGGTTACATACCTAATATTTCCGTTGATCCTGAACTAAAGACCATTTTTTCGAAACTAAAACTGATATTGGATAATTTCTCCTCAATAGCCACTATAGATAATATTATATCTGCAATCACTTCCTCTGATTTCATCCTGCCGGATGAGATCATCACACCTCATGAAAATCAATATACTGACCTGATAGAAGTTTATTATAATTTATTAGAAGATTTTGCCAGCCTTGATATCATTGATCTGATCTCAGACTGGAATAATGTTTTCCCTTTAATGTCTTATAATGGATATTATTCCGGGTCTCAGTTTCTCAGGCTTTTCCTGGAATTTGCCAAATCCAAAACTTACCGATATTCCACATCTCAGCCTTCCAGTACTCCCGTCCATTATTCTTCTCTACATAACACCCGAAATCTACAATTTGATAATATTGCAATTATCGATACAATTGAAGGCGTTATTCCTCCCACTCGTCAAACTCCCTTCCTGTTAAATGAAGCTCAACGAAAAAGTCTCGGACTGAAAACTTTTCAGGATATTCTACTTCGTGAAAAATATTATTTCTTCCGAATAATTGCTCAGGCAAAAAATGTCCATTGCTTCTCTCGAACTAATCTTGAAGATAGAACTGAGATCAGCTCTTTTCTGGAAGAACTCAGACTTAAATTACCTGAATTATTTCGTCAAGACCCAATAACACAATCTGCCCTTTATCAGGATCATTGCAGATCATTGTTACCACCAGTTAAGCAGGATAGCACGGCTCCAACAATACCAGATAATTTCCTTTCCCTGCCCTTCCGAAAAAAATCTGATCTGAAAGATGGAAATTTCTATCTCAGCCCCAGCAATATTCAAAAGGTCATTGAACAGCCATTTAACTACTACCTGGATAACATGCTTTATCTCAAAAAGCGTGAACTGGAAATTGAAATGGACTATTCTCCCACGCAAATAGGAAATCTGGTGCATCAGGCTTTTAATGACATGTGGGAACGCATTATTGAGATCAAAGCTGCTCAGAAAGGTCAGCAACCATTTATGTATAATCAGGAAAATTATGCCAGCCGTGCCCTTGATCATCTGCTGATGAATAATCCCCAGATAATGCTGCAAAAACCTCATAATTATTCTGATCTCTATTTTGTGAAAGTGATCAAGCCTTTGATCCATAATTCTTTGATCAATTTCCTGCAATTATGCGATGAGAAATATTCTGGGATTGCAATCAATATAATACCTGAAAAACCAGGCAATAACCAGCAGAAGCAACTAATGGAAATAAATGGGATTCCAGTGATTCTCAAAGGACGTGCTGATCTAAGAATTGAACTCTCCTCCACTCGGCAAAATCATATCTATGATTATAAATCCGGTAAACATAATTCCTCTAATAAAGAAACCTATAATACCCAATTGATCATGTATGAACACCTTTATTATTCTGATGATGACCAGGTTCAATCATGGCTTTATTTCACCACTGACCAGAAACTTGAACCTGTTAACCTTAAAAATATTTCCAAAGCAGAATATTACAATAGTAAACTGGACGCCCTGAAATCTGCTTTGAAAACTATTTTTGATTCCTACTTCCTGCCCGGTGAGAAAAAAGACCCCTATGAAGACGATGACATTTCCAGAAAGCAATTATTAAAATTGCACAGGAGCAAAGCATGATCCAGAATATCCTCACCCCGAATATCATCCGCGCCAGCGCTGGTACAGGTAAAACCTATCGTTTATCTCTGGAATATATTGCTCTGCTGCTAAAGCTCAAAGAAGAGATCAAATTTCAGGAAATACTCGTGATCACCTTTACTAAAAAAGCTACTGCTGAAATACGTCAGAGAATTATCGAATTCCTGCACGAACTGATCACTGATGGCAATTCTGCTGCTGATCTCAAAGCCAGTCTTCTCAAGAATTATGAGGATCTTGATTTTTCACCTGAAAATATTAAATATCTATCCTCTGTTTACCAGGATATCATCACTAATAAAAGCCTCCTGAATATCTCCACCCTGGATTCATTTATCAACACAATTTTTAAATCACTCATTGCACCTTATCATAATATCTCCGGATATGCTATCGATCCTCTTATCAATGATGATATTCTACCCGAAATTTATGATTCTATCCTCAGTGATAAATACTTCCCCCTTCTGGAAAATATCTTCCAAAATAAACTTAGCAGAAATATTTCTGCTTATGATAAATTTATCAAAGCCATTCTTGATAACCGCTGGCTCTTTGAATTTTATTATAACTCTCAGATCCCTGATCTTGATCACATCACTCTGGCGGAAACTGCCTATGATCAATTTACTCACATGGCTCAGGATTTCTGCCAGCGCTTTTCTCTGATCATCAACTCCCACTATCAGGATAAAACCTGGAAAAAAGTCTTTGCCATAAATTGGTATAATGCCCTAAATGAAGATGACAAACTTCAGACTCTTTCCCACGCGGATATTGGTGAACATATCTTATCATTCCTGATGAATATGGATTTCTTACTTCATCAATATCCCCTCCTTGGAAAAACAAAGAATATCTGGCATGGTGGAAGTATTTTCAATAAAAAAACTGAGGTTGACCTTAAAAATGAAATGCTTGAATTGCAGGAAAACTTACTTTCAGCCTGGAGAAATTTACTCTTTTATCAACTGGTGATCCCTGAACACAAGGAAATACTTGAGCTCAGCAATGTTATCTTCCAGAAATATGACCAGATCAAGTTCCGCGATAAAATTCTCACCTATAATGACCTCGCTGCCTATACCTGGAAATATCTCTATGATCCAGAAATTTCCATTATTGATCAAAATGAAGTGCTTAATTTATTTTACGAGCAGCTCTCCTATCGCATCAAATTTATCCTCATTGATGAATTTCAAGATACCAGTATTCTCCAGTGGAATATATTCGCTCCGCTTATCAAGGAGATCACTTCCGGAAACAGCAGTAGCGAACTTGGCAGTTTCGCTGTAGTAGGTGATGAGAAACAGGCTATCTATTCCTGGCGTTCAGGTGAACGTGAACTGCTTCTGAATATGGAATCTCTGATCAAGGTAAAATTCCGTAAGAATGAATTGAAAACTTCCTACCGCAGCAGTAAAGCAGTTATCGCGTTTGTTAATCTGCTGTTTACTGATGATTATTTCATAACTAAACTTAAAGAATCAAATCTTAAATGGGATTATACTGAAGTAAATATAATAAAAGAAGAACCGGGTTATACTCATCTCCAGATTGAGAATCTTTCCAGTGAGCCTGATGATTTTGAATTCCGGGATAAGGTTAAAGAATTTATCCAGAATATCTACCTGCCTGCTATAGAGAATAAAACCCTATCTCCCGCAGATACTGCTATCCTCACCCGCACCCACAAAGAAATGAACACTATCGCTGAAGTTCTCCGCGAGCTGAAGATTGATTATATTGATGAATCCAGCCTGACCATTATCGCTCATCGTGCCGTGAAACCCGTAATGGCTCTGCTGAACTGGTTCAATAATCTCGATTTCTACAGCTTGATCATTTTCCTCCGCAGTGATGCCATCCTTCTGGATTCAGAACTTCTCAAAGATATTCTGGTTTTATGGCAGGATTGCAAAACCGATAACAATGCCTTTTGTCAAAATCTCTATGAAAAATTCTCCCAGCTCTACCCCATCAAGATCATCTCAAGGCTGCATGATCAAATCACGGAACCTCTTAAGCTCATTAAAAATATTTATCAAGAATTCAATCTTACCAATATTTTTGATCAGGAAACTGATTATGCTAATATTACTAAATTCCTCGACCTCATTGCTGATTTCCTGGCAACGAATCTTAATTACACCCACGATCTCGGCGGATTGCTGCGCTATCTCAATGACAGTAAGGATTCCGAAACTTTTATTCAAGCTGGCATTCAAAAACAGGATGTACTCAAAATCATCACAATTCACAAATCAAAAGGTCTGGAATTTGATACAGTTATCCTCATTCATAACTGCCCAAAAAATAGATCACATTTATCTGAACTCTCAATTTATCCTAAATATAATAAAGATTTCTCAGCCTTAGATGGCTGCTTATTCACTTATAACTACCAGTCACTTATTAAAAAATCACCTGCCAATGCCCTGCTGCAAATGCAGGAATCACGCCAGAATGTGGAAGATATTAATGTCTGGTATGTTGCCCTCACCCGAGCAAAACGAAATCTTTATGCCCTTTTTACTTATAATATCAAAAAAGGTCTGGAAAAATATATTGATGGTTTCCAACCGGATAATCCTGATATTAATAAATTGATGATTGGCTCAATAGTAAACGCCTTTGCAGACGAAAGCTCCTCTGAACAGAATTCACTGATCATTAAGACCGGAACACCTGAGAAGTATGATACTTCCAAAGAAGACACATCAGAGATTTTTTCTGCATCCCAGGATATCTCTAAATGGTTCTCACCTCCCCCTGAAGATTACTTCCAGCTAAAAGAAAACTGGCAGGATAAAATCTCACCCCATGATCTGAAAAAACTTGCCCATGCCAAGGTCTTGGGTAATATCGCTCATTACTATCTTGAGCAGATAACCTTTGATTCTCCTGCTGCGCGCCAGAAAGCTCTCACACTCACCCTTGCTTTCTATGGCAGTCTGGTCACCAGCCAGCAAATTAATGCTGTTGTTGAAAAAACTAAGGCCGTTATGCAAAAGTATTCACATCTGTTTGACCCTTCTCAATGGGATCAGGCTTATTGTGAATGGACAGTATTCGATAAATTTCATAATGAATACCGCATTGACCGTCTGCTGGTGAGTCATCAGCGTAAGGAAATTCAGGTTGTGGATTATAAAACCGGTGAAATAACTGATAAAGACCAAATCAGTAAATATAATAAATTGATCAGTGAAATACCATTTGTCAAAAACCAGGGATACACCCTGTTAGATGGCATTTTCCTGAAAATAGAACTTTAATAAATATAGATTCAGGAGGATAATTAATATGAGTAAACTCATGGTCTCAGTTTCAGGAGTTCGTGGTATCTTTGGTGAAACCATCAATCCTGCCATAATTCAGCATTTCTCTGCCCGGTTCGGTATCTTTTCCCAGCGGGGAAAGATAATTATCGGCAGAGATTCCCGTACTACAGGTCTCGCTCTACAAAACGCTGTAATCTCGGGCTTATTAGGTGTTGGCTGCGATGTGGTTGAGCTGGGGATTGTCTCCACTCCCACCGTTCTGATGGCAGTGGAAAATGACCCTGATGCTCAGGGTGGGATTGCCATCACTGCCTCCCATAATCCAGCTCAATGGAATGCTCTAAAATTCGTGGGTGCTAATGGTATGTTCCTTTTCCCCGAAAACGCTGATGATTTCCTGAATAATCTCAATCAACCAGTGGAATGGACTACCTATGATAAGATCGGGAAACTCTCCCAATATAATGATGCCATCCCTGACCACATAGATAAGATATTGGCAATACCTTATCTGGAGGCAGATAGGATACGTACCAGAAAGTTCAAGGTGGTGATTGATTCCGTTAATGGTGCCGGTGGTTTGATCTCTCCTCGATTGCTCAAGGAACTTGGCTGCGAAGTAATAGAGATAAATTCGGAACCCACCGGAATATTCGCACATTCACCCGAACCACTTAATCAGAATCTTACCCAGCTACAGGAGGCTGTACGTAAACATAAAGCAGACGTTGGCTTTGCCACTGATCCCGACGTGGATAGACTCAGCATTATTGATGAAAATGGCGAGTGCCTCGGTGAAGAATTCTCACTCCTGCTGGCAGAAAACTTCATTCTTGCCCAAACTCCAGGGACTGTAGTTACTAATCTATCTTCATCCATGGCATCTGAAGATATTGCCGCAAAATATGGTGCCTCTGTTATCAGAACCCGCATTGGTGAGATCAATGTCGGCAAGAAAATGATGGAACTGGGTAGCCCCATCGGTGGCGAAGGAAATGGTGGTATTATCTGCCCGGATGTTCATTATACTCGTGACGCTCCTGCCGGTATTGCCATAATCCTTGCGTATATGGCTCAAAAATCTCTTCCTGTGAGTAAACTCGCTGCTTTGATACCACGATACTATTTCGCCAAAAATAAGGTCAAAGTGATGCCGGATCAACTTGATCAGGTTATGGCTCAAGCAGAAGTTTTTGCCCAAAATAAAAATGTCGATAGAACTGACGGTATCAAGATCATTGCCCCTGACCACTGGATACATATCCGTAAAAGCGGCACTGAACCCATCGTTAGAGTCTATGTAGAAAGCACTTCCATTGAAAATAGCTCCCAGATCTGCCAGGATACTATCGATTTCCTCATCAAAGATATTAAATAGCTTAAAAACTGATAAGTAAATTTTAATCCAAGACCAGGGACCCGTTGTATCAAGACCATCCCTGGTCTTGCCTCCTGTCCCCCACCCAGAGCAGGGATGCTCTAGTTACAATGAGCACCCCCAGCATCTCGTCGCCTCAAATCCCACCCATATTCCCTCAAAACCCCCACCACAAGTCTCCCCGCAGCTATAGATATCCTCCTTAGTTTCCGGACAGACGACGGCATAACATTATGATGTTATGCCGTCGTCTGTCCGGGAAATCTATTGCTTCTCTCGGATTCTAAGTTGATGAAATGGAGGTATTTTCTGAGAGGGTTGATTATAGGTTTTATAGGATCCTATAAAACCTATACAATGCGATTGCTGATGCTTCTCGGGATATATAGATTTAAGGTGAAGACAATGCGAGCAGGTATATATAATACTATTACTGAAAATTAGCATGCATCCTTATATTATATAGGGTTTTATATGATATACTTACATGATACAGTAGTATGTACTATGTCTAAGTAGTATTATATCAGGGATATAGATTTGCCAAATACAATAATAATCAACATCTGAGCTTAAAAGTTTATTTTTGGGATTAAATGGTTTAAACGGCTTTATAAAGGGGATAAAAAAAGTTTTAAAGGTCATTTTAATAGCTGAATTTCAGATGGAATCTATAAAGTATTATATTACAGTAAGATATGACCTTTAAAGCAGGAGAGGTGAGATTGGCATAAAAGAGGGCTAACTTATTAATATAATTAATATTTGACATCATTTGAGAAACAGATAAAATGACCCTTGAAATAATAAGTTAGAAATTCACTTAATTTGAGGTGAAATTTCTGTGAGGAGCATATGACTGATAATAATTATGATGCCAGTAATATCAAGGTGCTGAAGGGACTGGAGGCAGTGCGGAAACGTCCTGCCATGTATATTGGCGGTACGACAGAGCGAGGGCTTCACCATCTGATCTATGAAGTAGTAGATAATAGTATTGATGAGGCTTTAGGTGGATTTTGTGATCAGATTGACGTAATTATTCACCGCGATGGTTATGCCACTATCATTGATAATGGACGCGGTATTCCTGTAGAGATGCATAAAGTTGAAAAGATCCCGGCAGTAGAGGTGGTTATGACTGTATTGCATGCTGGTGGTAAATTTGACAATAAGTCCTATAAGGTATCCGGCGGACTTCATGGAGTTGGGGTTTCAGTGGTAAATGCGCTTTCAGAAAAACTGGAAGTATATATCAAGAAAAACGGTAAGCGCTATTTTCAAAGATACTGCAAAGGTATTCCAGAGACAAAGCTGGAAATCATTGAAGAGGGCATGGATCCAGAAGAAACTGGTACTATGGTTCGGTTCATACCTGACAACACAATCTTTGAGACGACAACATTCAGTTTTGATTATCTCAGTGTCCGTTTACGTGAATTGGCATTTTTGAATAGAGGTCTTAAAATCTCGTTAAAAGATGAAAGAACCGAAAAGACCCATGTATTTAAATATGATGGTGGTATAATCGAATTTGTGGCATATTTGAATACGAATAAAAAGCCCCTGGCTGCAGAACCATTATTCATAGAAGGTGGCAGGGATGATATTCATTTTGAAGTTGCTTTGCAATATAATGAAAGCTATCAGGAAAATATCCTGAGTTTTGCCAATAATATCAACACGATAGAGGGAGGAACACATCTAAGTGGATTCAAGGCAGCCCTCACACGTTCAGTAAACACTTATATCCGTAACGATACTTCGATGAGCAAAGAGAAAGTTATGCCTCAGGGTAGTGATATCAGAGAAGGAATTACGGCAGTAATATCTGTAAAAGTAGGAAATCCTCAATTTGAAGGGCAAACCAAGACAAAGCTGCAGAATTCAGATGTGGAAAGTGTTATCAGTTCAGTAGTATATGAAAAAATGATGACCTATTTTGAAGAACATCCTGTGGAAGCCAAGGCAATCTGCATGAAAGCACAATTGGGAGCTCGCAGTCGTGAGGCAGCCAGGAAAGCCAGAGAGCTTACCCGACGTAAATCAGTTCTTGAAAGTGGCAGCCTGCCAGGTAAGCTGGCAGATTGCTCAATTCAGGATCCCTCCCAGACTGAGATATTCCTGGTGGAGGGAGATTCTGCTGGTGGTTCTGCTAAGATGGGTAGAGACCGAACTTTTCAGGCGATCTTATCATTATGGGGCAAAATGCTGAACACGGAGAAAGCTCGCATAGATAAAGTATTGGGTAATGAGAAGATACATCCGATCATTCTGGCACTTGGTGCTGGAATAGGTCAGGAATTTGATATCAGCCGGCTGCGCTACAACAAAGTGATCATCATGGCGGATGCGGATGTGGACGGTCAGCACATTGCCACTTTGCTGTTAACTTTCTTTTTCCGTTACATGCGTCCATTGGTAGAAGAAGGTCATATATTTATAGCACGTCCTCCACTGTTTTTGATCCGCAAAGGCAAGAGCAAGCGATACGTGTATTCCATGGATGAACGCAATAAAGTAATAGAAGAATTTGGTGGTTCCAAGGGCTTGCATATCCAGCGATACAAAGGTTTGGGTGAGATGAATCCTGAGCAGTTATGGGAAACCACGCTTGATCCGGAACGCCGGATACTCACAGCCGTTCGCATAAATGACGCAATTGAAGCAGACCGAATGTTCACCATACTGATGGGTGAAGACGTGGAACCGCGCCGGGCATTCATCGAAGAAAATGCCGTATATGCGGAAATAGATGTTTAGGGGGATAGATGATACACGATAGATCAAGAATCGAAGCAATAGAAATAGACGAAGTATTAAAGAAAGCGTATCTGGAATATTCCATGAGCGTGATCGTGTCTCGGGCTCTGCCAGATGTGCGGGATGGTTTGAAACCTTCTCAACGGAGAATTTTATTTGCCATGCACGAACTGAACCTTACCCCTGGTAAAGGTTTTCGTAAATGTGCAAAAATCTCTGGTGATACTTCAGGTAATTATCATCCTCATGGTGAGCAGGTGATCTACCCGACCTTAGTGAGAATGGCACAACCCTGGAGTTTGCGCTATATGCTGGTAGATGGACAGGGTAATTTTGGTAGTCAGGATGGTGATCCACCTGCTGCCATGCGTTATACAGAAGCCAGACTGCAGAAAGCTGCAGTAGATTTGCTGGCTGATCTTGAAAAGGAAACAGTAGATTATCAGACAAACTATGATGACACCCGTCAGGAACCTAAAGTATTTCCTTCCAAGTTTCCTAATCTTATGGTAAATGGTTCTTCTGGAATAGCTGTGGGTATGGCAACGAATATGGCTCCCCATAATTGCAACGAAATCTGTGACGGCATTATTGCCATGGTAGATAATCCTGATATGGAACCTGCTGATCTGCGGAATTACGTACAAGGACCGGATTTCCCAACTGGTGGTTATATAATTGGCAAGAGCGGGATACGTGATTATTTTGAGACTGGTCATGGCAGAGTGATTTGTAGAGCCAAGGCAGGAATAGAGACCAAAAACAATGGTGCTGAATCTATTATCGTTACGGAAATACCGTATATGCTGAGCAAGACACTA